>JBOHYD010000290.1:0-15183 GCA_050737635.1 Luteimonas sp.
GTGACGTTGCGGCCCGCTCGCGCATAGCGCGAGCGGCTTTGCCGAAACGTCATCCCGGCGTAAGCCGGGATCCACAGCTTCAAGTTCTGACACGGCCCGCTCGCGCATAGCGCGAGCGGCTTTGCCGAAACGTCATCCCGGCGTAAGCCGGAAGTGCTCTACAACAGCGAAGCTGGTCATCCATCTCTGAGTTCAAGGTATGACCAGCGCGCAACGCGCACTGCCTCGCCACCGCGTCGCCAAAACTGCGAAGCGAGTCATCCAGTTGAGCTACCAACAACGCCGGCCACCAAGCCGGCGTTATTGGTTCTGCGAGCGGGTTCGCCCGTCTCGACGCGTCGGTGCGCGATACTGATCCAATGAACACAGCTGACCGCGCCGTGCTCAGCCCCTGCACCGGCGTCTGCACGATGGCCGAGGACGGGTTCTGCCACGGTTGCCATCGCACCACCGCCGAGATCGCCGCCTGGATCCAGATGAGCGACGACGAGCGCCGGCGGCTGATGGCCGACGTACTGCCCGAACGCGAGGCCCATCGCCGCTGATGTCCGCGCCGATCATCCTGTCGCAGCTGCATCACGCCCTGTATCCGCTGACGACCGTGCCGTTGGGCGAGGGCTGGAATCTCGACGAGGTCGCCGATTTGCTGCCCGCCGACGGCGTTGCCGCGCAGGCTGCGGTGCTGGTGCCGCTAATCCCGCGCGATGCCGGCCTGCAGGTGCTGCTGACTCGGCGCACCGATGCGCTGCGCCAGCATGCCGGTCAGGTCAGCTTCCCCGGCGGCCGCATCGACGCCGGCGATATCGACGCGGTCGCCGCCGCCCTGCGCGAGGCAAGGGAAGAGGTCGGTCTGCGGTCCGAACAGGTGCAGGCACTGGGATTTCTCGATCCGCTGGCGACCGTCACCGGCTACCGGATCGTTCCGGTGGTCGCACAGATCGATCCGCACTTCGTGCCGGTGGCCGACCCCGATGAGGTGTCCGAGGTGTTCGAGGTGCCGCTCGACTGGCTGATGGCCGCCGACAATCTGCAGCACATCGAGCTCGACTACCGCGGCCGTGCGCGACGCGTGCTCGAATACCAGCGCGCGCCGAGCGCGCCGACGCAGCGCATCTGGGGCGTGACCGCGTCGATCCTGCTCAACCTGCGGCAACGACTGGAGCGATCGCGATGACGGCACCCTGGATTACCCTGGTCGATGCGCACGATCTCGCCGCCGCGCTCGGTCGTGACCATTTGGCCATCGTCGATTGCCGGTTTGCGCTCGCCGCGCCGCAGGCCGGTGAAACCGCGTACCGGCAGTCGCACATCCCCGGTGCGCGCTATGCGCATCTCGATCGCGACCTGAGCGCGCCGAAAACCGCCGCCGCCGCCGATGCCGGTCGGCATCCGTGGCCGAATGCCAACGCCCTGTGCGACAGGCTCGGTCGCTGGGGCATCGGTTCGACGCATCAGGTGGTCGCCTACGACGATGGCGATAGTGCCATCGCCGCGCGGCTGTGGTTTGCGCTGCGCGCGCTCGGGCACACACGCGTCGCTGTGCTCGACGGCGGCTGGGCGCGCTGGACGGCGCTCGGGTTGGCAACCGACGCGCAGCCGGTCATTGCGCAGGCGTGCAACTATCAGGCCGAGTTCGATCGCGGTCGCCTGCTTGACGCCGCACAGGTGCAGTCGCATCTCGCCGCCGCTGGCTTGCTGGTCGACGCGCGCGCGGCGGAGCGTTTTTGCGGTGATGTCGAGCCGATCGATCGTGTTGCCGGCCACGTCCCGGGTGCGGTCAACCGCCCCTATGCCGCCAATCTCGCCGACGGCCGCTTCAAGCCGTCGGCGCGGCTGGCCGAAGAGTTTCGCGACCTGCTCGGCGCGCGCGCACCGGCGGAGGTTGTCGCGATGTGCGGCTCCGGGGTTTCTGCCTGCCATCATCTGCTGGCGATGGAGCACGCCGGGCTTCCCGGTGCGGCATTGTTCACCGGCTCGTGGAGCGGGTGGATCGCCGATCCGCGGCGGCCGATCGCGACGGCAGCGGCGTAGCAGCGGCCGCTGGCCGCGATGAGGCCTTACCGGTAACGCCCATGGCGGCCACGACCGGTGGCCAGACCCGGCGGAAGGTCACGGTCGTGCACAAGACAGTTGCTCCCACCATGGCGCTGCCGATGACGATCAGGTCACTCGCAGTGGCGCTTACTTGCCCAGCCGTGCAACCAGCGCGCGTAGCGCCGACTGCGTGTCGGGCACCGACCATGCGTCGAGGAAATGATCGAGGCTGATCTGCTCGGGCCGCAGCGCGGCGATCAGGTCGGCGCGGGCGATGGCGCGGGTCTGTAGCATCGGTGCGCGCGGCAGCTGCAGCAGGCCGTGCAGCCAGTCGCGGGCGCGGGTTGCGACCTGCTCGATGTCGGTCAGTTCGTCGACCAAGCCCAGCGCGAGTGCGCGATCGGCCTCGACCAGCTCGCCGGCCACCAGCAGGCGTTCGGCGCGATAGGCGCCGATCACGCGGCGCAGCAGGCGCTGGATGCCTTCGGGCGCGACCAGGCCGACCTGGGTTTCGTTGAGGCCGATGCGGTACGGGCCGCTGGCCATCACTCGGTAGTCGCAGCACAACGCCAGCACGCAGCCGCCGGCCGGAGCGTGGCCGGCGATCGCCGCAACCACTGGCACCGGGCAGTCGCTCAGCGCGCGCGCGGCCGCGAAGAACTGCTGCCACGCCGAAGCGAGCGCGGCGCGGTCGGGCAGGGAGAGCAGGTACGGGACGTCGACTCCGGCGGAGAACACCTTCGGCCCGCCGCTGAGCACGATGCCGGCGATGTCGTCGGCGACCGCAGCGGCGATCGCCGTGACGAGATCGGCGCAGAGCTGCGGATTGAGCGCATTGACCGGTGCACGGACAAGGCGCAGTTCGCGGATCGGGCCGTGGTCGAGGGTGTCGATGAGTGCGGTCATGGGTCTGCCGATGCGTGGGGATGGCCGCCATGATATTCGCTGGCCGCCGCCGCTCCACCAATGGCAGCCGTTTGTAGCAGCGCCCATAGCAGGTTGTTGAAAAACGCACTTCCTGTGCGTTTTTCACGTCGCCAGTCCGGTCCATGCCCGGACTGTTTCCCGACGAATCAAGCACCCACGCGCTTGCTGCGTCGACGCGACCATCCTTGGCCGCGCTATCAGGGTGTTTTCAACACCCTGATAGGCGCGATGAAGCGTGATCGGCACAGCCCATCGCGCCCATGGGGCGCTGCTACGGATTGACGGCGTGGCGGATGCTATCGGGCAGGGCCGTGGGCCGGCCGTTGCTGCGGTCGATCCAGACCATCACCACGTGACCGTCGCCGTACAGCGTCGCGCCGTCCTCGCTGGTGATGCGGTGCGCGAGGGTCACGCTGGTGGTGCCGATGCGCTGCGCGGACAGCTCGACGACGACGCTCGACGGATACGGGATGGGCATGCGGTAGTTCATCTGCACCGCGGCCAGCAGCGGCGCGATCGCGTCGGTCACCCAGGTCTCGCCAAGCGAGTTGAACCAGCGGATACGGGCTTCTTCGAGATAGGTGAGGAAGTTGGAATTGTTGACGTGGTTGAACGCATCGAGATCGCGCCAGCGCAGCGCGATCGGCATGCGGAACAGGGGTTTTTCGTTGTCGAGGCTCATGGGGGAGACCGGGTGGTGGGGACGAGTGGTGATAAACGAGTGGGGAAACGCGAGGAACGAGTGGCGTGGAACGAGAAACGAGAAACGAGTAGCGAGAGGGGCGGTGTTTGCATTGACGCGTTCCTCGTTCCTCCTCACTCGCCCCTAGGCTTTACGCCGTTGCCTTCCTGCGCACCGGTCTTTTTGCCGAAGCCGCCGTCGCGACGCCCAGCGTCTTGGCGAGGAACTGCCCGGTGTACGACTCGGGGATCGCCGCAAGCGCTTCCGGCGTGCCCTGCGCGATGATCTGGCCGCCGCGATGGCCGCCCTCGGGGCCGAGGTCGATCACCCAGTCGGCGGTCTTGATGACATCGAGATTGTGTTCGATCACCACGATCGTGTTGCCGTCGTCGCGTAGCTTGTGCAGAACGCTCAGCAGGTGTTCGATGTCGTGGAAGTGCAGGCCGGTGGTCGGCTCGTCGAGGATGTACAGCGTGCGGCCGGTGTCGCGCCGCGACAGTTCCTTGGACAGCTTGACGCGCTGCGCCTCGCCGCCGGACAGCGTGGTCGCCGGCTGGCCGAGTTTGACGTAGCTCAGGCCGACATCGACCAGGGTTTCGAGCTTGCGCGCGATGCTTGGCAGCGGCTCGAACAGATTGAGCGCGTCCTCGATGGTCATGTCGAGCACGTCGTGGATGCTGAAACCCTTGTAGAGAATTTCCAGGGTCTCGCGGTTGTAACGCTTGCCGTGGCAGACGTCGCAGGGCACATAGACGTCGGGCAGGAAGTGCATCTCGACCTTGATCAGGCCGTCGCCCTGGCAAACCTCGCAGCGTCCGCCGCGCACGTTGAAGCTGAAGCGCCCGGGCGAATAGCCGCGCGCGCGCGATTCCGGCACTTGCGCAAACAGTTCGCGCAGCGGCGTGAACACGCCGGTGTAGGTCGCCGGATTGCTGCGCGGCGTGCGCCCGATCGGCGACTGGTCGATGTCGACGACCTTGTCGAACAGATCGATGCCGCTGACCTCACGGTACGGCGAATGGTGGTGCGAGGCGCCGTTGATTTCGTTGGCGGCGAGCGCGTACAGCGTGTCGTTGATCAGCGTCGATTTGCCGGAGCCGGACACGCCGGTGATGCAAGTGAACAGCCCCGCCGGTATCTCCAGATCGACGTCTTTCAAATTGTTGCCGGTCGCGCCTTTTAGCGACAGCATCATCTTGTGGTTTGCCTTGTGGCGGTGTGTGGGTACCTCGATGCTGCGCTTGCCGCTGAGGTACTGGCCGGTGACCGAGCGCGGTGCCTTCAGCAGCTGCGCGTAGCTGCCTTCGGCGACGATCTCGCCGCCGTGCACGCCGGCGCCGGGCCCGATGTCGACGATGTGGTCGGCCAGGCGTATCGCGTCCTCGTCGTGCTCGACGACGATCACCGTGTTGCCGAGGTCGCGCAGTCGGGTCAGCGTGCCGAGCAGGCGCTCGTTGTCGCGCTGGTGCAGGCCGATCGACGGCTCGTCGAGCACGTACAGCACGCCGACCAGGCCAGCGCCGATCTGCGAGGCCAGGCGGATGCGCTGCGCCTCGCCGCCGGACAGGCTGCCGGCCTTGCGTTCGAGGGTGAGGTAATCAAGGCCGACGTCGACCAGAAACTTCAGCCGGTCGGCGATTTCCTTGACGATCTTGGTGGCGATTTCGCCGCGCCAGCCGGGCAGCGACATCGCCTGAAAAAAGTCCAGCGCCTCGTCGATCGGCTTGATCACCACCTCCGAGATCGGAAGGTCAGCGACGAAGACGTTGCGCGCGCTGCGGTTGAGCCGCGCGCCGTGGCACTCCGGGCAGGGGCGCTCGCTGACGTACTTGGCGAGCTCCTCGCGCACTGCGGCGGATTCGGTGTCGCGGTAGCGGCGTTCGAGGTTCGGCATGATGCCCTCGAACGTGTGCTTGCGCTGGGTGCGGCCGCCGGAATCGGTGATGTAGGCAAACGTCACCAGCGCCTTGCCGCTGCCAAACAGCACCGCGTTGCGCGAGGTTTCCGGCAGCTCGCTCCACGGCGTGTCGACGCTGAAGCCGTAGTGCTTGGCCAGCGATTGGATCAGCTGGAAGTAATAGGCATTGCGCCGGTCCCAGCCGCGAACTGCGCCGGCGGCCATCGACAGCTCCGGATTCACGACCACGCGCGCGGGATCGAAAAACTCGCTGATCCCGAGGCCATCGCAGGCCGGGCAGGCGCCAACTGGCGAGTTGAACGAAAACAACCGCGGCTCGAGCTCGGGCAGCGCGTAGTCGCAGACCGGGCAGCTGTATTTGGACGAGAACAGCAGCGGCGCGAGGCTGTCGTCGGCCGCTCCCGGCATCCTGCCTCCCGCGGCACTTGCGCTGTCCTGCGCGGCGTCGAGCGACTGCACCGACGCCATGCCGTCGCCGAGTTTGAGCGCGGTCTCGAAGGATTCCGCGAGCCGCTGCTTCATGTCCTCGCGTACCTTGAAGCGGTCGATGACTGCTTCGATAGTGTGCTTGATGCGCAGCGCCAGCGGCGGCACCGCGTCGATCTCGTGCAGTTGGCCGTCGACGCGCACGCGCACATAACCTTGTGCACGCAGCTGCTCGAAGACCTGCGCATGCTCGCCCTTGCGCTCGCGGATCACCGGTGCCAGCAGCATCCAGCGCTGGTCGGCGGTGGCCTTGGCGGCGCCGAGCGCCATCACCTGGTCGACCATCTGGCTGACGGTCTGCGCCTCCAGCGACAGGTGGTGATCGGGGCAGCGCGGCTGGCCGACGCGCGCGTACAGCAGGCGCAGGTAGTCGTAGATCTCGGTGATCGTGCCAACGGTGGAGCGCGGGTTGTGCGAGGTCGATTTTTGCTCGATCGAGATCGCTGGGCTCAGGCCCTCGATGTGGTCGACGTCGGGTTTTTCCATGATCGACAGAAACTGCCGCGCATACGCCGACAGCGACTCGACATAGCGGCGCTGGCCTTCGGCATAGATCGTGTCGAACGCCAGCGACGACTTGCCGGAGCCGGACAGGCCGGTAATGACGATCAGCTTGTCGCGCGGCAGATCGAGATCGATGTTCTTGAGGTTGTGGGTACGAGCGCCGCGGATGCGGATGGTGTCCATCGCCATCGGGTGAGGGTCCGGTGTGTGTGCGAAGGCCGGCGCGCGTCACGGCATACCGGTCGAGACCGGTCGCGTGCGAGTGTGGCCTGCGTCGCAACCGAGCTGCCCAGTATGGAGACAAACCGGCAAAACTCCAGCCACGAGGGTGCTCGGTTTGGTTGCGTGGTCGCTGCGCTGCCGCCTGGCGGGCTGCCGCGTTGCGCTCAGCGTCGGGCCGCGCCCGCCGCGCTCGAGAACGACACCGTATCCGTGGCCCCGCCCGTGCCTGCCGGCAGCACCGCGGTATCGATCGCGCCGGGATTCACGCCGTTGATGATCAGCTGCACCTTCAGCGCTTCCGCGCGCTGTCTGGCAAGCGCGTCGTTGCCATTGGCGGCCAGGCCGATCTGCACGCGCAGATCCGGCGTCGACGCCAACGCGCGCGCGGCTTGGCTGACTCCGGCAAGGCTGTCGGCGCTGACGGTTCCGGCATCGGCGTCGAACGCGATCTGGATGGTGTTGAGGGTGCGCACGACTTCGGTTTTCTGCGCGGCGCTGCTGACGGTGGCGGTGGTGGTGTTCGCGTCCTCGGGATAGTCGCGCCGCGGATCGATGCCAGCGAACAGACCGGCCAGGGTGTATCCCGGATAGGTGGCGCGGGCATGACGCAGCAGCCGCGCACGGTCGCGCAGCGAGGCGTGGCCGGTCAGCTCGATGCGCTGCGGTCCGAGGGTCAATGCGACGCCGGGCACGTCGATGCCGGCGACAAAGGTTTCCAGCGACGCGAGCCATGCCGCGGCTCGCGTATCGGCTTGCACGACGACGTTGCCGCTCGCGCGCCCCGGGGCGTATGCGGCAGCGAATGCCTTGACGATGCGGTCCTTGTCGGCCTGGCTGGCGACCGTTGCGTCATAGCGGATCAGCATGGCGTTGTTGACGATGCTCAGCTGCGCGTCGACCGTTGCCGCTTCGGAAGACGTGGCCGTTGCAGGCACCGGCGATGGCGGGTCGTTGCTGGAGCGCTGGCAGGCCGGCAGCAACAGCAACGCGGTCAGCGCATAGGCGGCGGCCGCCCGGCGGCGGCGAGCAGAGGTGGACGGTGCGGCGTGGATGCACGGGGTCATATGGGCCCTGCAGTGATGCGCGGACAGCGCATTCGCGCCGCCGACGACCGTATCAGGAGTGACCGTGGCAAGAGAATCGACATCACGTGCCGATCGGCGTGCGGGTGGTGTCGGGCGACTCGCCGCATGCGCGGCGGTGCGGACTGGCGACGATCCGCTCGGGCGCACCAAAACAAGGGCCCCGATCGGGGCCCTTGCGGGTGGTGCGGCAGCGGATTTCAACGCGTCAACGACGCCGCCGGGTTGCTGCACTCCTGCGTGCCGGCGTTGCAGATGCTGTAGACCGCTTGAGTCGGACCGGTAAAGCGCGAGTCCTTGATCGAGCCGGTGTTGTTGACGGTCTTCCACAGCGCGCTGTTCTTGTAGATATCGACCAGCGGGTCGCCGCCCTTCCAACTGATCAGCATGCGCGAACGCACCGGTTCGGCGGTCAGCGCGGACGGATAACCCGAATCCACGAAGCTGGTGTACAGCGAGACGCCCTGCGCAGCCTCAAAGCCGTTGAGCCGCACGTACCAGGTGCCGCCCTGCGGCGCGAGGAAGTAGCAGTTCTCGTCGTTGTTGACGGCGAACGGACGGCAATCGAAGTCGCTGTCGGTGGGCCGTGCGCCGTAGCGTACGTACATGTCGGAGTCGCCGGTGCCGCCGAACTGGCTGAACAGCAGATGCGAGGAGGCATTCGGCACCTCGAGCTGGTAGACGATATTGCCGCCTGTCTCGATCTCGATCCCGGTCACGGTGACGCCGTTGGCGAGCGGGATGCCCGGCGCCGGCGGCGGCGGCGGCGGCGGACCGGGGGGGAGGCTCTCGGCACCGCTGGCGACGGCGACCGCAAAACGCGCGTCGACGATGCCGGCCCCGCAAGGTATGTCGACATCGCAGCCCGCGGTCACGCCATTGGCGGCATAGGCGGTGTTCTCGAGGATTTGCTTGGTCTGCGCGGCAGTCAGCGGCGTGGCGGCAACCGATTGCATCAGCGCGACGATGCCGGCGACGTGCGGTGAGGCCATCGACGTGCCCGTATACCAGGCATAGGCTTCCGTGCCTTGGGTGCGCGCGCCGAGATTCAGCGTCGACAGCACATTGTCCTCGGCCGGTGCCGCGCCGCTGCCGCCGGGGGCGGCCACGGAGACAAGGCTGCCGTAGTTGGAGTAGCTGGCCAGGACGCCGGTCGGGCCGACGGCCGACACCGCGATCACGCCGGCGCAGCTCGCTGGGGTGAAGCCGGCAACGTCTCCACTGGAGTTGCCGGCCGCGGCCACGACGATCGAACCGCGAGCGATCGCGGCCGTGTAGGCCTGCTGCTCGGCCACGCCGCATGCGCCGCCGCCGCCGAGACTCAGATTGATCACGTCGGCCGGATTGGCATTGGCCGGGACACCGGGCACGGTGCCGCCGGATGCCCAGGTTACCGCGTCGACGATGTCGGAGATGAAGCCGCCGCACTTGCCGAGTGCGCGGACCGGTTGGACCCTGGCGTTGTATGCCACGCCGGCCACACCGACGCCGTTGTTGGTGGAGGCCGCGATCGTGCCGCTGACATGGGTGCCGTGCCAAGAGCTGTCTTCGGGGATGCCGAAGATGTCGCACTCGCCGTCGTGGCCGTCGCCTGGATCGTTGGGGTCCGGATCGCGGCCGTCGCCGTCGACGGCGGTGTCGAACACTCCGGGCTGGTCTTCGCTGATGAAGTCGTAGCCGGCGATGATATTGGCATTGAGCTCGGAGTGCGGAGTGATGCCGGTATCGATCACTGCGACGATCACGCCTTCACCGCTGCTCAGGTCCCACGCCGGTTCGGCGTTGATGCCGCCGGGCCCGTTCCGGTAGTGCCACTGCTGCGCGTACAGCGGATCGTTGGGCACAAAGGCACGCTGCAGCTTGCGATCGGGCTCGACCGCCAGGATCGACGGGTCCTTCATCAGCTCGTTGATCAGCCGCTTGCTGCCGGCGTTGTCGAGCTTGCGCGCAGTGTGGATCAGCGCGCCGCTGGTGCCCAACGTGCGCATCTGCGCGATGCCGAAGCCCATCGACTTGCTGGCCTTGTCGAACTGCAGGCGCTGCGTGGCTGCCGTGCGCTTGCTGCTGCCGGCGCGGTAGGTGACGATGAAGCGGCTGTACTCGGCAGCGGCCGCAGCCGGCTGCGACACGGCGGGGACCTTGTTCGCGACGCCGGACGCCTTGCCGCCGGAATACGCGACCGGCGCGACGAAGATCGCGCTGGCAATGGCGAGGGCTGTCCAGTTCATCGAACGTGATGTGCGATTGATCATGAGCGGTGTGTCTCCCTTTCTGCAGGTATGTCCCGTCGCTCCCATCACGGCGGGTCTGTGGTGAGGTCCGTCAACACCTCGTCATCGAGGCGCTGCGGAATTGCACGGCACTGGTGGGCGTATCGAATTACGGTTGTTGCTGATCGGAGGAGATGCGAAGCCTTCCCTCGGCTGACGCCCTTCATCGCGACAAACGGCCCTGCTTGCATCGAGTGATGGCGCGCTGAGGATTGCCCGCGACCGCGTTCGCTCGTCCATGTGTGTTCTGCGGACGTCGACGAGGGGTGATTAGGTAACACAGCGCGAGATGAATGGCCAGCGCAGGCTGCTTTCGATCGTCGGTTTGGCGTCGAGGTCACTCGACCAAGACAATTCCACCAGATTCAGAGAGTGTTGCATCCGCAGGCATGCCGGCCGCGGCTGCAGTCAACGGCAGGCGCGGCGCGCCAGTCCTGGGATTCGGCGTGAACAGCCCGATCCGAGCGCGCGACAGATGAGCGGACGGCGCTGGGGAGGCCGCCGCCAGGGCCGCCCGCGACCGGGGGTGGACTGCGTCCCATAACTCTCGGGGTTGTTTGACGCTAACTCATTGAGTGCCTTACAATTCCGCTTCTGTCCGTCCTCGATGGCGGCAGGCGACCAAAAAAATAACGACAGAGGAATCCTGGTCATGTATGCAGTGTTGGTCACAGGCGGCAAGCAGTACCGCGTAATGACGGGCGAGACGATACGCGTCGAGAAGCTCGAAACCGAAGCCGGCAAGGAGATCACGTTCGATCGGATCCTGATGCTTGGCGACAGCGATGGCGTGACGTTGGGCGACGCGCTGAAGGGCGCGACCGTCACCGCCACCGTCAAGGCACACGGTCGCGCCGACAAGGTGCGCATCGTGAAGTTCCGCCGCCGCAAGCACCATCGCAAGCAGATGGGCCACCGGCAGCACTACACCGAAATCGAGATCACCGGCATCGCCGGTGAGACCAAGAAGAGCTGAGGAGTAACCGTCATGGCACATAAAAAGGGCGTCGGTTCGAGCCGCAACGGTCGCGATTCCAACCCGAAGTATCTCGGCGTGAAGATCTACGGCGGCCAGGCGGTCGATGCCGGCAACATCATCGTCCGCCAGCGCGGCACGCAGTTCCACCCCGGCATGGGTGTTGGCCTCGGCCGCGACCACACGCTGTTTGCGCTGGTCGATGGCAAGGTCGAGTTTTCGACCAAGGGGTTAAAGAAGCGCCGCACGGTCAGCGTCCTCGCCGAGGCGTAAGCGTCACGCGGCACGTCCGGAAAGCCCCGCTTCGGCGGGGTTTTTCGTTTTTGGCCGGGAATGGAGAATCGGGAATGGGGAATCGCAAAGGCGACGATCTCGGAGTTTCCGCCGCAACCAGTTCATCGTTGTCCAAGCGCGTGCGCCGGTAGACTTCAGGACACGTGCGTTGGCGTTCCCCATTCCCCATTCCCCATTCCCGGCACTCCAATGAAACTCGTTGACGAAGCAGAAATCCAGGTCATCGCCGGCAACGGCGGCAATGGCTGCGTCGGGTTTCGTCGCGAGAAGTTCATTCCGCTCGGCGGGCCGGACGGCGGCGACGGCGGTGCGGGCGGCAGCGTCTGGCTGCAGGCCGACGAAAATCTCAGCACCCTGGTCGATTTCCGCCACCAGAAGCAGTTTCGCGCCCAGCGCGGCGAAAACGGCATGGGCCAGCAGCGCTATGGCAAGGGCGGCGGCGACCAGGTCATCGTCGTGCCGGTTGGCACCGTGGTCACCAATATCGACACCGACGAGGTCATCGGCGACCTCACCCGGCACGGCGATCGCCTCTTGGTCGCCAACGGCGGCAAGGGCGGTCTCGGCAATATGCACTTCAAGAGCTCGGTCAACCGCTCGCCGAACAAGGCGCTGCCGGGGCTGCCGGGCGAGGAACGCGCGCTGCGGCTCGAACTCAAGCTGCTCGCCGACATCGGCCTGCTCGGTTTTCCGAACGCCGGCAAGAGCACCTTTATTCGCGCGGTGTCGGCGGCGACGCCGAAGGTGGCCGACTATCCGTTTACCACGCTGTATCCGAACCTCGGCGTGGTCAGCGTCGAGCCGGGCCGCAGCTTTGTGATCGCCGACATTCCCGGCCTGATCGAAGGCGCAGCCGACGGCGCCGGTCTCGGCAGCCTGTTTCTGCGCCATGTGCAGCGCACCCGGCTGTTGCTGCACCTGGTCGACATCGCACCGGCGTTTGGCGACTACGCCGAGGGCATCGTCGGCGTCGAACCCGCCGAGCAAGTCCGCGCGATCGAGCACGAGTTGCGCAAATACGATCCCGGCATGCTCGACAAACCGCGCTGGCTGATCCTCAACAAGGCCGACCTGATGTTTGAGGACGAGGCGACGGCGCGTGCGCAGCAGATCGTCGCCGCGCTCGACTGGAAGGCGCCGTGGTTTCTGGTGTCGGCGATCGGTCGCGATCGCACCTGGCCGATCATGCTTGCCGCGCAGGCATTCTTCGATCGCCTGCGCGAGGACGCGCTGCAAGCGGAAGCGGCGGGCGATGTTGGCTGAGGCGACAGCAGTGCCGGTCGCGATATTGCTCGGCCGATCCGGAGCGCGATGCGCCGTTCGGTGTCGTGCTGCTGCGCGTGTTGCACAAGGGCACGAAAATCGCCGGCATAACGCCGCAACCACGCATGACCGCGCAACAAAAAACCCGGCCGGAGCCGGGTTTTTGTTGGTGCCTTGCGGCCAGCGATCAGGCGGCGGCGTGCGTGTTGCTGTCGATGGCCTTGATGCGCGCGGTCAGGCGGCTCTTGTGGCGGGCGGCTTTGTTCTTGTGGATCAGGCCGCGGGCGCTGAAGCGGTCGAGGATCGGCTGCGCGACGTTGAACGCCTCGCGGGCACTACCGGCGTCCTTGGCTTCGATCGCCTTGAGCACCTTCTTGACGGCGGTGCGCAGCATCGAACGCTGGCTGTTGTTGCGCAGGTTGCGCACGACGGCCTGCTTGGCGCGCTTCTTGGCGGACTTGATGTTGGCCACGATGGAATCCTGTATGGCCCGGCGGCGGGGCCGGAGTTGAACGGGGAATGGAGCGTGCAGCGGCAAATCGAACGCGAAATTATGGGCAATTCAGCGGCTTGCGTCAACTGGCCGCCGTCCGCCGTCGCCAGCGCCTTGCAGGAGACGGTATGAGCGGTCGTGCTGGACCGACCGGGGCCGGCAGCGGGCCGCGCATGCTGCGCGGGCTGCTGTCGTTCAGCAGCATGACCATGATCTCGCGGGTGCTGGGGTTGGTCCGCGACTGGTCGATCAGCTACAGCTTCGGCACCAATGCCACGTCCGATGCGTTCTGGGTGGCGTTTCGCATCCCCAACTTCATGCGCCGGCTGTTTGCCGAAGGCTCGTTCTCGACCGCGTTCGTGCCGGTGTTCATCGAGGTCAAGGAGACCCGGCCGCATGCCGAGCTGCGCGAGCTGTTTGCGCGCGTCGCCGGCACCCTGGGCGCGGTACTGCTGGTGGTCACCGCGCTCGGCCTGCTGCTGGCCCCGCAGATCGCCGCTGTCTTTGCGCCCAACGACACCGCCAAACTCGGCTTGTTGAGCGATCTGATCCGGCTGACGTTTCCGTTCCTGCTGTTCGTATCGCTGACCGCGCTCGCCGGTAGCGCGCTCAACAGTTTTAACCGATTTGCGATCCCGGCGCTGACGCCGGTGATCCTCAACCTGTGCATGATCGTCGGTGCGCTGTGGCTGGCACCGCGGCTGCGGGTGCCGATCCTCGCGCTCGGCTGGGCAGTGCTCGCGGCGGGTGTGCTGCAGCTGCTGTTCCAGCTGCCGGCGCTGCGAGGCCTAAATCTGCTGACCCTGCCGCGAATGGGCTGGCGGCACGCCGGCGTGCGCAAGATGTTGCGGCTGATGGTGCCGACCTTGTTCGGCTCGTCGGTCGCGCAGATCAATCTGCTGTTCGACACGCTGATCGCCGGATATCTGCTCGCCGGCTCGCAGAGCTGGCTGTCGCAGGCCGACCGCTTTCTCGAACTGCCGCTCGGCGTGTTTGGCATCGCGCTGGGCACGGTGATCCTGCCGGCGTTGTCGCGGCACCATGTGCGCACCGACCGCGCCGGGTTTTCGCGCGCGCTCGACTGGGGCCTGCGCAGCACCCTGCTGATCGCGGTGCCGTCGACGCTCGGACTGATGCTGCTCGCCGAACCGCTGGTGGCCACCCTCTTCCAGTACGGTGCGTTCACTGCGTTCTCGACGCGGATGACCGCGCTGTCGGTACTGGGCTTGAGTTTCGGCTTGCCGGCGTTCGCGATGGTCAAGGTGCTGCTGCCGGCGTTCTATGCACGTCAGGACACGCGCACGCCGGTGCGTGCCGGCGTCGCGTCGCTGATCGCCAACATGGTCATCAGCATCGCGCTGCTGGCGCTGCTGTACGCGTGGTGGGTGCCGGACGCGGTCAAGGCCAAGGGGTTGTTTGCCGCGCTCGCCGCGACGCCGGGCCTGCATCTCGCACTCGGCGTGGCGAGCGCGCTGGCCAGCTATCTCAACCTCGCGCTGCTGTGGCGTTGGCTGCGTCGCGATGGCGTGTATCAACCGCTGCCTGGCTGGACCCGCTATACGCTGCGGTTGCTGGTCGCCTGCGCGCTGATGTGCGCGACGGTGCTGGCTGGGCTGCACTGGGCACCGGATTTTACCCGTGCACCGGTCGTCGACCGGGTCGTCTGGCTGCTGTCGCTGGTGGCCGGCGGTGCGGTCGCGTATGTCATTGGGTTGTTCGCGATGGGCCTGCGTCTGCGCGATTTGCGCGAGCACGGATGAGGTGCGTCCGCCAGCGGTTTGCGGCACCGCCGCTATACTGATCAGCCGCGATTTTCGCCTTCCCATTTGAGTCGATCCCCGCCATGAGCCGGCTGTTCCGCGACGTCGCAGGCACAGGATTGTGTCCCGCAGGCAGCGTGGTCTGCATCGGCGCGTTCGATGGCCTGCATCTCGGCCATCGCGCGCTGGTGGGCCATGCGCTGGCGCGCGCGCGCGCGCTCGGCGTGCCGGCGGTGGCGCTGAGCTTCGAGCCGCTGCCGCGCGAGTTCTTC
>JBOHYD010000291.1:0-1974 GCA_050737635.1 Luteimonas sp.
CACCTACATCGTCTACGGCCCGCTGGCGAACGGCGCGATCTCGCTGATGTTCGAGGGCGTGCCCAACTTCCCCACGCCGTCGCGCTTCTGGGACGTGGTCGACAAGCACAAGGGCAACATCTTTTACACCGCGCCGACCGCGATCCGCGCGCTGATGCGCGATGGCGACGCGCCGGTCAAGACCACCTCGCGCGCGTCGCTGCGCCTGCTCGGCACGGTCGGCGAGCCGATCAATCCGGAAGCCTGGCGCTGGTATTTCGACGTGGTCGGCGACGGCCGCTGCCCGATCGTCGACACCTGGTGGCAGACCGAAACCGGCGGCATCCTGATCAGCCCACTGCCCGGCGCGATCGACGCCAAGCCGGGCTCGGCGACCAAGCCGTTCTTCGGCATCCGCCCGGCGATCGTCGACGCCAACGGCGTGCAGCTCGACGGCGAATGCGCGGGCAACCTGGTCATCCTCGATTCGTGGCCGGGGCAGATGCGCACTGTGTACGGCGACGACCAGCGCTTCATCGATACCTACTTCAAGACCTATCCGGGCACCTACTTCACCGGCGACGGCTGCCGTCGCGATGCCGATGGTTATTACTGGATCACCGGTCGCGTCGACGACGTCATCAATGTCAGCGGCCACCGCATCGGCACCGCCGAGGTGGAAAGCGCGCTGGTCTCGCATCCGAAAGTGGCCGAGGCCGCCGTGGTCGGTTTCCCGCACGACATCAAGGGCCAGGGCATCTACGCCTACGTGACGCTGATCGCCGGCGAGGCCGAGTCGGAGGCACTGCTCGCAGAACTGGTCGCGCACGTGCGCAAGGAGATCGGCCCGATCGCATCGCCGGACTTTCTGCAGTGGGCCCCGGGCCTGCCGAAGACGCGCTCGGGCAAGATCATGCGCCGTATCCTGCGCAAGATCGCCGAATCAGGCTCCTCGGAGCTGACCCCCGACCAGCTCGGCGACACCAGCACGCTCGCCGATCCGGCGGTGATCGATGCACTGGTCAAGCACCGGCGCGTACCGGGAAGCTGAGGAGTGAGTGATGAGGAGTGAGAAATGAGTAACAGTGGATTCACTGATTCAGCGTCGATGACCGGCTCGTATCGCCATTTACTTGCGTTTCTCACTCCCCCGCTTCACTTCCGTGCTTCCTGAAACCGGACACCCCACGCTCGTTTCTCACTCCTCTTCACTCGTTCCTCGCCCCTCCCCCATGCCCACCCTGCTGATCGCCGACGACCACCCGCTGTTCCGCGAAGCCCTACGCGGCGCGGTGCAGCGCGTGCTGCCGCAGGCGCTGCTGCGCGAGGCCGATACGACACTCGCGCTGTACGCGATGGTCGACGCCGAACCCGACGCCGATCTGCTGCTGCTCGACCTCAACATGCCCGGCGCGCAGGGCTTCAGCGCGCTGGTGCACCTGCGCGCGCGGCATCCGCAGCTGCCGATCGTGATGGTGTCCGCCCGCGAGGAGCCGGCGATCATGCGCCGCGCGCTCGATCACGGTGCGATGGGCTTTATCCCCAAATCCGCCGACGCGGCGACCTTGGGCACGGCGATCACCCAGGTGCTCGACGGCGACCGCTGGGCGCCGGCGTCCGCGCATGCCGCGCCCGGCGCGGCCGCTGACGAACAAGACGCCGCGCAGCGCATGCGCGAGCTCACCCCGCAGCAGTTCCGCGTGCTGCAGATGCTCGGCGATGGCCTGCTCAACAAGCAGATCGGCTACGCGCTCGGCGTGTCCGAGGCGACCATCAAAGCGCACATGACCGCGATCCTGCGCAAGCTTGGCGCGTCCAACCGCACCCAAGCCGTGCTGATCGCCGGCAAGCTCGCCCTCGATCCCGGCAGCATCATGCCGCAGCCCGACGAAGCCGACTGAGGGGTGTCCGGTGTGAGCTTTACGATCCGCTTGCCCAGGCGGGAAGGAACGGTTTGGTGCGACGCATCGCAGCGACGCCGGCCCGGCTCAGGAC
>JBOHYD010000292.1:0-8666 GCA_050737635.1 Luteimonas sp.
ACCCGGCCGACGTCGCGCGGCCGACGCGGCCGCTGCCGCCCAGCGATCGCCGCCGCCAGCCGGAACCGGCGTGGACCTCGGCGCCGTCGCCTGCCGAAGCCGCGACCGAGGTGTCGGAACGCTGACGTTGCGGCAACCACAGCGGCAATGACCGCGCGCCGGATCAGCGCTCGCGGCCCCGATCGCGCGCAGCCGCCCGGCCCATCGCGATCGCTCCGTGATTACCTTCCTTTACGCCGCCACGAACAGCGCCGCGAGCTCCTCCGTGCCCAGCGCGCGCCACTCGCCAACGCCAAGTCCGGCGAGCGCCAGTCCGCCAATGCGGCTGCGGTGCAGCGCGTCGACGTGGTTGCCGACCGCGGCGAACATCCGCCGCACCTGGTGATAGCGGCCCTCGTGCAGGGTCAGCCGCGCGTGCCTGGGCGACAGCGTTTCCAGCGCGGCCGGCAGCAGCGGCGCGGTTTCGGATTCGAGCATCAAGGTTCCGCTCGCAAAGCGCGCGGCCTCGTCGCCGCGCAACGCTGCGCCGAGCGTCGCGTCGTAGACCTTGGGCAATGCCGATTTCGGCGAAATGATCCGGTGCAGCAGTGCGCCGTCGTCGGTCAGCAGCAGCAGGCCGCTGGTGTCGCGATCGAGACGGCCGACCGTCGACAGCAAAGGGGAGCGCCGCGCATAGCGATCGGGCAGCAGGTCGTGGACGATGCGGCCGCGGTCCTTGCTCGAGCAGGTGAATCCGACCGGCTTGTGCAGCATCAGCACCAGCCCGGCCGGCGGATCGAGCGGTGCGCCATCGATGCGCACCGCCTGGTGTGCGACGCGGTCGTCGGCATACAGCACCTCGCCAGCGGCGTCGGTGATGCGGCCTTCGCGGAACATCGCCATCACCTGCTTGCGGCTGCCGTAGCCGAGGTTGGCGATCGTGCGCAGCAGCGTCATTCGAAATCGCGACGCCAGGCGCTGCGCGACTCTTTGCCGCGCGCGCGACGCGGCGCGGCCGGCGTGACGGGCTTGGAGGCCGCGGCAGATGCCTTGGTCGCCTCGACGATCTTGAAGCCGTCGTGCTGCGCGACCAGGCGCACACTGCCGAAGCTGGCGTCGAGCACGGATTCGTAGGGCAGATGACGGTTGGCGACCAGCCACAGCCGTCCGCCGGGGTTCAGCGCCTGTGCGGCGACGGCGATGAAGCGGCGGCCGATGTCGGGGCGGTCGGCGCTGCCCTGGGCGTGGAACGGCGGATTGCTGACGATCACGTCATAGCGATCGGGCAGCCCGGTACCGACGTCGTGCCAGCGAAAATCGATCCGCGCCTGCGCCGCGAACGGCGCGAGGTTGTGGCGCGCGAGGTCGAGCGCACGCGCTTCGGCCTCGTACAGGTCGAGTGCGGTGATCCCGGCGCAACGCTGCAGCAGTTCGACCGCGAGCGGGCCGTAGCCGGCGCCGAGATCGGCCGCGCGCCCGGCCAGATCGGTAGGCAGATGCGCGGCGAGCAAGGCGGTGGCGGGGTCGATGCGGTCCCAGGCGAACACCCCGGGGCAACTGATATAGCGGCCGTCGGCGAGCGGGCGCGGCGCATCGAGCGTGCGCCAGTGCGCGGCGAGCGCGGCGTCGCCGGAATGTGCGGCGCGGCCGTCGACCTGCGTCCAGAACACCCGGCACTTGTGCTTGCACCGCGATGCCAGCGTACCGGCGATGCGCGCGAAGTCGGCTTCGCCGGACCTGGCTCCGGCATCGTTGGCCATGCTGGCCACGACGATGCCGCCGGGCCTCACTCTCGCCAAGGCTTCGGCGAACAGCGCACGCGCCTCGTCGCGCTGCCGCGGCGGCAGCAGCAGCACCAAGCCAAACGTCGGCGCGTTGCGCGATGCGTCGGGCGTGCGCACCACAAAGCCCGAGCGCTGCAGCGCGTCGGCGTCGGACTTGAAACTCTGCTCGCAAACCAGCCCGGGCAGCGCGCGCTCGTGCAGCGCGGCGCCGTCGCGCGCGCGCAAAAACAGCACGCCATCGTCCGGCCACGCCAGTGTGCCGTCGGCAAATGGCAGCAACAGGGTGTCGAGCGCGAAATCGGCGAGCGGCGGGGACATGGTGGCGATGGCGGTCACGCGGCGTCGGGGTGCGCGATTCTAAGCGCTGTGCCGCGCCGGCGTGCGCCGACGGCAGGCGGCGATGGATGGCAACGCCAACCGAATGATCGCTTCATCGATCGCTTACATCGCGATCGGCACGATCGAATGCTCCCAAACACACAGGAGTTTTTTGGATGCGTGCACTTTTCGTCGGCGGCACCGTGGACAACAGCGAACTCGACCTCGACGGCGACAGCCCGCCGATCCACTACCCGCCCAATACCGGCAGCGGCCAGTCGCGTTACCGGCTGCACCAGCTCGGCAGGCAAGGCGACACGCTGGCGTACGCGGTCTACGGCGCGCCGGATCTGGCCGACGACGAAGTGAAGCGAATCATCGACGAACGCGACTACGCGCGCAGGTTTTCGGCGGAGACCGAGGATGTCGCGGCATAAGCTTTGGCTTTATTGCGATCGCGTCATCGTAAGCGTCGCGCGCTCACCGCCGACCCTACTCGCGCATGCACGCGTAGGGTCGGCGCGCGCATTCAGGCATCCATCTCACGCAGCGTCACCGACGGCGGTGTGTCGAGCACTTGCCGCGTGGCGAACAAGCCGGCGGCAAGTGCCGCGAGCATGCCGATGCCGCCACCGATCGCGGCCAACCCGACGTTCGGCCGCCACGGCAGGTCGAACACTGTCGCGGCGACCACGCCCGACAGCACCGACGCGGCGATCGCGGCAACCAGGCCCGACAGCAGGCCGATCGCGGCGAACTCCGATGCCTGCGCGAGCCGCAATTGCCGGCGGCTGCCGCCGAGCACGCGCATCACCCCGCCTTCGAGCAAGCGCTCGTCCTGACTGGCGCTGATCGCGGCCAGCAGCACCAGCACGCCGGCGGCAAACGAGAACCAGAACACCGCCTGCACCACCGTCGATACCTGGTCGCCGATCGAACGCGCCTGGGCGAGGATCGCGTCAATGTCGATCACCGACAGGTTGGGGAAACGCTGCACGAGATCCGAGGTGAAGCGCGCCTGCGCGGGCGTGACGCTGACCGCGGTGATGTAGCTCGCCATAAAACCGTCCATCGATCCCGGCGACGCGAGCACGAAGAAGTTGGGCTTGAAGCTTTCCCAGTCGATACTGCGCAGGCTGCTGATGGTGCCGGTGAAACGCTGGCCGGCGATGTCGAAGGTGATGCGGTCGCCGACCGTCCAGCCGAGTGATTCGGCAAAGCCCTCGTCAACCGACAGCTCGGGGGTTGCCGGCGTTGCCGCGCCCCAGAAACGTCCCGCAACCACCTTGTTGTCGTCGCGCAAGGTGTCGGCGACCGACAGGTTGAACTCGCGCTCCGCACGTCGCGACGCCTGCCGGTTGTCGCCAGCATCGGCATCGGGGCGATCGGCGAAATCCTCACCGCGCACCGCTTTGCCGTTGCGCTCGAGCAGGCGCGCGCGAATCATCGGCACCATGGTCGGCACGGCGATGCCTTCGGCGGCGATGAAGTCGCGCACCGGCTGCGCCTGGTCCTGCTGCACATTGACGATGAAGCGGTTGGGCGTGTCCACCGACAATGAAACCTGCCAGCGGTCGATCAGGTCGGTGCGCACGAAGCTCAGCAGCAGCAACGCCATCAGCCCGAGGCCGAGCGCGGTGACCTGGGCAATACTCGTGGCCGGACGACGGCTGACATTGGCCAGCCCGTAGCGCAGGCTGCCTTTGAGCCGCGAGCGCAGCCGACGCACGCTGACGATCAACGCCCACGCCAGCGCCGCGAGCACTGCAAACGTGGCGGCGATGCCGAGCAGCATCGCGCCGCCGAGTTCGGCGGAACCGGCCTTCCACCACACCAGCGCGGCTAGGCCGACGAAGCCGACGAGCAGCACGGCGAGCGCGCTGGGTTCGGTCGGATCGAGATCGCGACGCAGCACGCGCAGCGCCGACACGCGGCGCAAGGCGAGCACTGGCGGCGCGGCAAACGCGAGCAGCACGACCAAACCGACGACGACGCCCTGCACTGCCGGCATCCAGCCAGCCGGCGGGATCGACAGCTTCAATTCCGACTGCAACCACGCGCCGACCGCCCACTGCAGCGCGAATGCGATCAGCACGCCAGCCGCACTGGCGATCACACCGAGCAGCAGCATCTCGCCGACCTGGATGCCGACCAGGGTGCGCTGACTGGCACCAAGGCAGCGCATCACCGCCGCGCCCGACAGATGCCGTGCGCTATGCCGGCGCGCGGCCATCGCGACCGCGACCGCGGCGAGCACCACCGACACCAGCGCCGCGAGGCCGAGGAAGCGGCCGGCGCGATCGAGCACGGAGCGCATTTCCGGGCGCGTGTCGTTGATCGTTTCCAGACGCTGGCCGCGCGCGAGCGCCGCCGCCGCCGCGCGCGCGAACCCTTCGACGGCGGTCGCGCTGCCGGCAACCACCAGCCGGTAGCGGATGCGGCTGCCGGGCTGCACGAGGCCGGTTGCCGGCAGATCGGCGATGTTGAAAAACACCTTGGGAGCGATGTTGAAATAATCGGTCGCGGCACCGGGTTCTTGCACGACGAGCGCGGCGAGCGTCAACGACAAGCTGCCGATGCCGACCGCGTCGCCGAGCTTCGCGCCGAGCGCATCGGCACCGGCGCGGCTCAGCCACAGCGTGCCGGGCGCGGGAATGCCGCTGGCGTCGCGTTCGCCGCGCGCGTCGCTGATGCGGAACACGCCGCGCAGCGGAAAGCCCTCGGCAAACGCACGCAGGTCGCCCAGGCGCAGATTGGCGTCGCGGCCTTCGCCGACGCGCACCATGCTCCTGAACTCGACGGTCTCGGTGCGCGCAAGGCCCGGGATATTCGCCGCCGCGCGCACCGCGCCGGTGATCGGCGCATCGCCGCGCACCACCGCGTCGCCGCCGAGCAGGCGGTTGGCTTCGATCGCCAGCGCGCGCTCGGCGCGGTCGGTGACAAAGCCGACCGCCGTCACCCCGGCCACCGCCAGCACCAGCGCGGCAAGCAAAATGCGGATGTCGCCAGCACGCAGGTCGCGCTTGAGCTGTCGCCAGGCCAGCGGCAGCCAGGTCATCGCCGTATCTCCGCAACGCGCACGACGCACAACGCCGGCGTGCTCGACGCAACCGCAGTCATGACGCGACCAGCCGGCCGCTGTCCAGCCGCAGGCGACGGCTGCAGCGCGTGGCGAGCTGTTCGTCGTGGGAGACCAGCACCAGGGTGGTGCCGGCGTCGGCATTGAGCGCAAACAGCAGCTCGATGATCGCCTGACCGGTGTGGGTATCGAGATTGCCGGTCGGCTCGTCGGCAAACAGCAGCGACGGCCGCGACACGAACGCGCGCGCGACCGCGACGCGCTGCTGCTCACCGCCGGAGAGTTGCTTGGGGTAGTGCGCGAGGCGTTCGCCGAGCCCGACCTTGCCGAGGATCGCGCGCGCCGGCGCCTCGGCATCGGCATCGCCGCGCAGCTCCAGCGGCAGCATCACGTTTTCCAGCGCGGTCAACGACGGCAGCAGCTGAAAACTCTGGAACACGAAGCCGACCTTCGCCCCGCGCACCTTCGCGCGGCCGTCCTCGTCGAGCGTCGACATCGCTGCGCCATCGAGCCGCACCTCGCCGCTGCTCGGCGTGTCCAGCCCGGCCATCAGCGACAGCAGCGTGCTCTTGCCGGAGCCCGACGCACCGACGATCGCCACCGTATCGCCGGCGGCGATGCGGAAACCGATATTGTCGAGGATCACCAACTCGCCCGAGGGCAGCGACACGCGCTTGCCGAGACCGATGACGTCGAGTGCAGCGCGGGTTTCGGCGTAGGGTGATGAGGCGTCGGGCATGATGGCTCCGATTGAAAAACAGCGGCGGGATCGCCATGCCAAGCATTCGCCCTGCATGGCAGACTGCCGTGCCAGCATCGCAGCAGACACGACGGAGACGATGAATGAAGGCAATCCATGCGGCGCGACGCGGCCGGTTTCAATGGTCGGGCGCGCTATTGACACTGCTGCTCGGCGCTTGGGTTCATGCGCAGAGCCCGCAAAGCCGGCAACCCGCGCAGCCGACCCCGGCCACGCCGCCGACCGTGCTGGTGATGGGCGACTCGCTATCGGCGGCGTACGGGCTGCAGACCTCCGAGGGCTGGGTGGCGCTGACTGCCGAGCGCATCGCGAACAAGCAGCCCGACTGGCGCGTGGTCAATGCCAGCATCAGCGGCGAGACCAGCGCCGGCGGCTCGTCGCGCGTGGTCGCCGAGGTGCTGCGCGTGCGCCCGACGGTGCTGGTGATCGAACTCGGGGCCAACGACGCGCTGCGCGGCCTACCGCTGCGCGAGCTGCGCCGCAACCTCGCGCGGATGATCGGTGCCGCGCAATACGCCGGCGCGAAGGTGCTGCTGGTCGGCATGCGCATCCCGCCCAACTACGGGCCGGACTACGCACGGGGCTTCGAGCAGACCTATCGCGACTTGGCTCAACTGTTCGGCGTCGCGCTGCTGCCGTTCATGCTCGAACCGATCGCCACCGACCGTAGTGCGTTCCAGGCCGACAACATGCATCCGATTGCCGGCGTGCAGCCGAAGATCCGCGACCACGTCTGGACGCAGCTCGCACCGATGCTGAAGTAGCCGTCAGCGCCTGCCTCGCCGGTGCCGGAGGCAACCGCGGACTCTCTACCGAACATACTGTCAGCCCAGCGAAGGTCGGGGCCATTTTGATCTTATGCCGGAAATTCAACCCAAGACGTCGCTGTGAACCGGGCGCGCCCAGCGCGCGGCGAGGCCGGCCAGCAGCGGCATCGCCAGCGCCCACGCAACGGCCAGCCAAGCGATCGCATGCCAACGCGGCGCGGTGAACACCACCGCGGCCCAGCCGTGTGACGCGCCGAGATACGCCAACGGCCCGCCGATCGCGCCGAGCAGCAATGCCAGCAACCTGCGGCCGTGCAAAAATCGCATCGACTGCGTCAACGTCATCGCAAACGAAACCCACACCGACAGGATCCACGCCGGGGCGAACGCCGCCGACGGCCACGCGGCGCCATAGCGCGCCCAGCCGGTCGCCGCCAGCACGCTGTCGAGGATCAGCCCGCAAACCAGCGCAACGATCAGCAGCCGTGCATCGGCGGCGCGATGGCGCGACAGCGCAAACTGCCATGCCACAAACACCGCCGCCGCTGCCGGACCCGACCACCAGATGCCTCGCCCCGCGCCGATCACCGCGCAGAGCCAGACCGCCTGATAGCCGATCGCATTGAGCCAGCGATGCACGGAATGCCTAACCTGGATGCGGCGCGCGAGTGTTGCAGATTCGCGCCGCGCGCGGCGACGGATGCGCGCCGCATCCATCACACTGCCGCTGTGCGTAACCGCTGATGAAAGCGACGATCAAAGCATCCATGCCGCCCCACCGACCAGCGACGACCGCGCCATGACCGCTGCCGCCACCCACGTCCGCAGACGCCACGCGCGCCGTCGCCGCTTCGCCGCCGCGCACGCTGCGCTGAAGCTCACCGCGATGGTGCTCGTCAGCGCGGTGTTGATGCCGGCGCAGACGGTGCTGCTGCGCTGCTCGCGCGGGCCGACGGCATACCGCATGCCGCGGCTGTGGCATCGCTGCCTGTGCGCGATCCTCGGACTCAAGGTCGAGGTCGTCGGCACGCGATACATCGGCGGACCGACGTTGTTCGTCGGCAACCATGTCTCGCATTTCGACATCCTCGCTATCGGCAGCGCGCTGCCGGCGAGCTTCATCGCCAAAGACGACATGGAGCGCTGGCCGGGCATTGCGTTCGTCGCCGGCCTGCAGCAGACGGTGTTTGTCAGCCGCCGCGCCCGCGACGCCGCCGCGGTCGCCGCGCAGGTCGGCGACGCGATGCGGCGCGGCAACCACCTGGTGCTGTTTGCCGAAGGCACGACCTCGAACGGCGCGACGGTCGCGCCGTTCAAGTCGAGCCTGTTCGCGCTGGTCGCCGGCGGCGGCAATGGCGGCGGCGACGGCAGTGGCAGTGGCAGTGGCAGTGGCAGTGGCGGCGCGGCGGCATGGACGATCCAGCCGTTCACCATCGATCTGCGCGAGGTCGATGGCCTGCCGCTGTGCGACGACGCCGATCGCGACGGCTATGCGTTTTACGGTGACATGGATGCCGGCGCGCACGTGCATGCCTTCCTGCGCAGCCGCGGCGCGCGCATCCGGCTGGTGCTGCACACGCCGATCCGGATCACCGCGGAACTGTCGCGCAAGGCGCTGGCCTCGCAGGCGCACACCCAGGTCGCGGCGGCGATCACGTCGCTACCAGGCAATGACGCGCGCGCGCCGGACCAGCCAGCTGACGGCACGGTAGCCCGCGCCGGACCCACCGGAGCATCCGAGTGCGATCGGCCGCCGATGAATCCTGCCTGACAGCGTTTTCGACGGCAGCGCAAACGCTTTGCAGACTGCGACTAAGAGCCTGTTTAAAATCTTCTGAGTAACAGCGCCAAAAAGGCGAGGTGGATGAATTGTAGGCTGGTGTTGAGCTTACGCTCGCAGTTCTTCCATAAGCGCCGGCATTTCTCCAGCCAGCCAATGGAGCGCTCCACCACCCAGCGCTGCGGCATGACGACAAAAG
>JBOHYD010000293.1:0-3591 GCA_050737635.1 Luteimonas sp.
CAAGGACTGATATGTTTGAATACATTGAGCGGCGCCATAACCCAAGAATGCGGCGAAGAGTCGCTAGGCAAGATTTGAAGTTTTCCACCCTTTCACAACCGTCCGCGATTTCGGGGTAGAACCCTTCATGGCTTCATCTTCTCAAGAGTTGAAGCCTCCTCAAATCCCGGGGCGGTTCACACCTCACACCTCACACCTCACACCAGCCCCTCTCCCGCCTCCAGATCTCCACCATGCGCATCCTCGTCACCGGCGCGGCCGGCTTCATCGGCGCCAACCTCTGCGAACGTCTGCTCGCCCGCGGCGACGCCGTGCACGGCTACGACAATCTCAACGGCTACTACGACCCAACGCTGAAGACCGCGCGGCTGACACGCTTGCAGCCGCACGCGAACTTCAGCTTCACGCAGGCATCGCTCGAAGACCGCCCGGCGCTCGAACAGGCCTTCGCCAACTTCAAGCCCGAACGCGTCATCAACCTCGCCGCCCAGGCCGGTGTGCGCTATTCGCTGGAAAATCCGCAGGCCTACGTCGACAGCAATATCGTCGGCTTCATGAACCTCCTCGAAAGTTGCCGTCACAATGCCGTCGGGCATCTGGTCTATGCCTCGTCGAGCTCGGTGTACGGAGCCAACCGCAAGCTGCCGTTCGCGGTCGAGGACAGCGTCGATCATCCGGTAAGCATGTACGCGGCCACCAAGAAGGCCAACGAACTGATGGCGCACGCTTACAGCCACCTGTTTGCATTGCCGACCACCGGCTTGCGCTTCTTCACCGTGTACGGGCCGTGGGGGCGGCCGGACATGGCGCTGTTCGTGTTCACGCGCAAGATCCTCAGCAACGAGCCGATCGACGTGTTCAACCACGGCAACCACACGCGCGACTTCACCTATGTCGACGACATCGTCGAAGGCGTAATCCGCACCCTCGACACCGTCCCCGGCCCCGACCCACGGCACGACCCGCTGGCTCCCACCGCCGCGACATCGAGCGCGCCGTACCGCGTCTACAACATCGGCAACCACCAGCCGGTGCCGCTGCTGCGCTATATCGAAGTGCTCGAAGACTGCCTCGGCCGCAAAGCCGACAAACGCCTGCTGCCGCTGCAACCCGGCGACGTGCCCGACACCTATGCCGACGTCAGCGCGCTGCAGCGCGACACTGGTTACTCGCCATCGACGCCCATCGATGTCGGTGTCGAACGCTTCGTGTCGTGGTACCGGACCTACTACGGCGTTTGAATCACGCTCGCCTGAATCGCCGCGCACATGGGTGTGCCGAGTGCATCCCGCTCGATCGTGCGGATCGCTTTGCCGCGCTCGCTGTCGGTACGGAACACGCCAAGCCGTTGGCCTGCTAAACTTCGCCGCCTCGCGCGCTCGGCCTGTCGCCGAAGTTCGCTGAGCCAGCAGCATCAGACGCACAGTCCATGGTGGCCCCGTCGGCCTCTCGCGACGCTAGATCGAAAACTCCGCCAGGGCCGGAAGGCAGCAACGGTATCGATCGACGCGGGTGCCGAGCTCAGCCGGCGGGGTCGCCTCCATTTTCAGCATTGCCTCTCGACAGCTGTGCCACGCTGGAGTAGCGCCCTCCCCCGCGGCCTTCTCCCGCAGGCGGGAAGCGGGCGGATCTCGCAACCCAGTGGGCTTCAACCATCTTGTGTTAGGCCGCCACTACCAGCAAGGCGTTCGCTACGACACCCGCTGAAAGACCTACGCCGCACGCAGCGGGGAATGGACCCGAGAGATTCAACCGGAAGCCGCTTCGCGGCTCGGCTTAATTCAGCCCTTACCCGCCGAATGCACCCGCTGCCTCGTCCGGATGCAGCCACCCCGCGCCACCCTGGGCATAGCGCTCGTACTTCCAGATCGGCACACGCGCCTTGACGGCATCGATCACGTAGCGGCAAGCGTCGAACGCGGCGTCGCGGTGCGCGGCGGACACGCCGACCCACACCGCGAGATCACCGATCGCCAAGTCGCCGACCCGGTGCACACAGTGCGCGCCGGTGATCGCGAAATGCGCCATCGCATCGCCCAGGATGCGCTCGCCCTCGGATTCGGCCAGCGCCGCATAGGCTTCGTAGCGCAGTCCGTTGACCGGTCGGCCGTCGTTGTGGTCGCGCACCCAGCCCTCGAACCCGACATAGGCGCCGGCGTGCTCGTGCAATAGCCGCGTACGCAGCGGCGCGATGTCGAACGCGACGTCGGACAGCGCAAATCGTCTTGAACCTCGCTGCTCATCCCCGCGCATGCGCGGGTCCAGTGTTTGTTGCTCATCCACGGAAATCACCGATCGTTTCGTCGAACACGGCGCTCAGTCGGCTGCCGAGACCACTGCGGCCGCCGCGGCTCATCCGCCCGACACCGGAGGAATGAACACCACTTCCGCGCCGTCGATCAGCGCATCGTCCCAGCGTGCGAACGCGCCGTCGACCGCGACGCGCAGACGCTCGACCGGCAGCGCGAAGCCATGCCGCGCATGCAGCTCGGCGTACAGTCCGCGCAGGTCGCCAGACGGTGAGCTAACGACCTCGCCAGACACTCCCGCCGCATCGCGCAGGCTGGCGAAATACAGCACCTTGACGGTTGTCATCGCAAAGACGCCGATGCGTTACCGACATCGCGCTTGCCGCCGCGCTTGCCGATCAGTTTGGCCGGCCCGAGCACGATCGCGTGCGACAGCGCCTTGCACATGTCGTAGACGGTCAGCGCGGCGACCGTCGCACCGGTGAGCGCTTCCATTTCGACGCCGGTACGATGCACGGTCTTGACCAGGCATTCGATGCGCAACTCGCTAGAGCCGTGCCAGTCGATCGCGATGCGGATCGCGTCGATCGGCAGCGGATGGCAGAACGGGATCAGCTCGTGCGTGCGCTTGACCGCCATCGTGCCGGCGATGATCGCGGTGTCGACGATGCCGCCCTTGGCACTCTTCAGCCCGTTGCCGTGCAGCTGCGCAGCGACGGCCGCGGGAAACCGCACGCGGCACTCGGCGACCGCCTCACGCGCGCTGACGGTCTTGGCGGACACGTCGACCATCGCCGGGCGGCCTTTGGCGTCGAGGTGCGTGAGGGCGGTGGTGATGCGGTTTTTTACTGGCATGTCGTTTCGTCTGGTGTCCATGCAACGGTGCGAATAACGAACACCGTTGTTTCTGATCGATGGTTTCTTGAATCGTAATGCGATGCCACCCGTGGCGCGATCACACCGGCTGCAGATCGCCCAGCCCGAACCGTCCAGCCCTGCGCTGCGCGCAAGTCGTTCGCGCGAGGCGCGGGCAGTGCCTCGCGAGCGCCTCGTACTCACTCATGGCCGGGCGTTGGGAGTACGGCAGAGGCCCTTGAAGGCGTCCGCCAGGCGCACTCCTCAGCCTCACCCGCCAATCAAGAACATCTCTACATGCTTGCGCGGCGTCTGCACGCGGCCGCGCAGTTCGCTGTAGCGGTCGCTGCGCTGCGTCCACAGCCCAGCAAGGTGTTCGGCGAAGGCGGCATCGCCATGCTGCAATTGTGGCCGCAGCGGCGTGCCGCTGCCGGCAAACAGGCACGTGAACAGCTGACCGTCGGCGGACACGCGGGCGCGGTGGCAG
>JBOHYD010000294.1:0-1599 GCA_050737635.1 Luteimonas sp.
CGCATCACTGCGACCTCACGGCGTCGATGCGCGCCTTCGTCTCAGTGGCGGTGTTTTTTAGTACGTGTGGGTACCGAAAATTCCATTCGGTTGACTCAGGATTGAATTCGGCTAGCGTCGCCGGCGATGATTGCACTGATCCGACTTGCCTTGGCCGTCTTTGCCTCGCTGTTCAAATCCCGATCGCGGCTTGAAGCGGAGAACACCGCGCTCCGGCAGCAGCTGATCGTGTTGCGCCGCAAGATGCTAGGCCGCGTCAGACTGACGAACGGGGATCGGCTGTTCTTTAGGTGGCTGTACCGGCTATTTCCATCGGTTCTCCCGGCGCTCGTGCTTGTTCGGCCGGAAACCCTCGTACGTTGGCACCGTGCCGGCTTTCGACGGTATTGGCGATGGAAGTCGCATTGTCGTCTGGGCCGCCCGCCGATCGATGGGGAGCTTCGGGTGCTGATCCGGCAAATGAGCCGGGAGAATCCGTTGTGGGGTGCTCCGCGTATTCACGGCGAGTTGCTCAAGCTGGGCTTCCAGCTGGCTCAGTCGACCGTGGCCAAATACATGGTCAAGCACCGTGGCCCACCGTCGCAGGGCTGGAAGACCTTCTTGCGCAATCACGCCGATGGCATTGCAGCCATCGACCTGTTCGTGGTGCCAACTGCTGGTTTCCGCCTGCTTTACGGCGTGGTCATCGTTCATTTGGCGCGCCGCCTGCTGGTGTGGACCGGCGCAACAGTCAATCCCACAGCCGAGTGGATGGCCCGGCAAGTCACCGAAGCCTTCCCTTGGGACGATGCGCCAACCTACCTCATCCGCGATCACGACTGTATCTATGGCGCGGTGTTCAGGCGCCGCCTCCTAGCGATGGGAATCCGCGACCGTCCTGTCGCGCCAAGGTCACCTTGGCAGAACCCCTTTGCCGAACGACTGATCGGCTCGATCCGCCGCGAATGCCTCGACCATGTGGTCGTCACTGGAGCAGCGCACCTGCGCCGGATCCTGCGATCTTACGCCGCCTACTACAACCGGGCTCGCACCCATCGATCGCTACGCAAGGACTGTCCGATCCACCGGCCCATACAGGCGATTGGAACGATCGCTTCCGAGCCAATTCTCGGCGGCTTACACCGCCGCTATGTCCGGATATAGTTTTTGGTACACACACGAGCCATCTAGGCTGCCTGCGAAGAATGATTTGTGCACGACGTTAGCTCACTTCAGGTTTTCGTTGCACACACCGCTGTAACATCCGCTACCCCGCAACCGCATCCATCACTTCTTTCGGCCGCCGTTGAATGGCGCGGAGATAGGCCGCCGCAGGCGCGTCGGGTGCCCGTCTCCCCTGCTCCCAATTCTTGAGCGTTGAAAGCGGGATGCGATAGGCCGCGGCGAAGTGGCGCTGCGACATGCGCAGTGAGCGCCGAATCGCCTTCACATCCGGCATCGCGACCGTTGTCACATGCATACTGGGCACTTTGCGACCCCGTGCGAACTCGGCCGCCTGGGTCATACTCTCTATCAATTCACGTCCGAACTTGCTCATGGCCGCACCTATCTTGCCTTGCCTGGACTCTGCCCTTTCAAGATCGCCGCGAGCTTTCGTAC
>JBOHYD010000295.1:0-1781 GCA_050737635.1 Luteimonas sp.
GACCAGGGCTTCGGCGGCATCGACCGGGTGCGGATAGGCGGCGTATTCGGGGTCGGCATATTCGACGGCCTGCTCGGCGCTGGGTTCGGCACTGAGCTCAGCAGCGTATTCGGCGGCCTCGACCGCGGTGTCGGCCGCGTCGGTGTCGGCCATGGCGTCGGTCTCGCGCGCGGCGCGCAGCGGTGACGGCACCACCTGCACGATCGGTTGATCGGTTTCGTCGATCGACGACGGCGACCATGTCTCGGCCTGCAGCGGCGACGGCACGATCTGCACGATCGGCTCGCCGGCCTCGTTAAAAGCATCCTCCGGCGCGGACAGCGCTTCGTGGCCGCGCAATGGCGAGGGCACGATCTGGTTGGTGTCTTGCTGCGGCCAGGCGGTCGTTTCGCCGCCATGGCTGGCGACGGCGACGGTGGCACCGTCGTGGCAGCACGGACAGGTGGCGCAGTCGTGGTCGTGGCAGTGCTCGCAAGTGGTGCAGGCGTCTCCGCAGCAGTCGATGGGCATGGCGATGTCCTCGTGACCGGATGGGGTGATGGCGTCGACGACGGTTTCGGCGGCGTCGTGTGCCGTGGATGGCGCGAGCTCGGCACGTGCGCGCGGCGGTGCGGCGGCGGTACGCGTGTCGCGCGGCATCGGTGCATGCCAGGCAAACGGCGGCGGCTCGGTTTCCGCCGGCGCTGCCGCGCGTGCCGACGCGGCGATCGCCGCCGCGCGTTCCACGGCCTTGGCGGTGTCGAGCATGCCGAAGCCGATGCGGTGGCGATCGCGCGGAGCGTCGTTGTCGGTCGGGGTCAGCGCGTCGAACAGCGCGCGGCGGATCTGCACGATGTCCAGAGGCCCACCGGCCTGCAGCATCAGCGCGATCGTGCCGGTGACGTGCGGCGCGGCCATGCTGGTGCCGCTCATCCGCGTGAGCAGCGACGCGCTGCCGCTGCGCGGATGCGAGCGCGCGGCCAGCACGCGCACGCCCGGGGCCAGCAGCAGCGGCCGCACGCGGCCGTCGCGGGTCGGCCCGGAGCTCGAAAACGGCGCCAGCGGCCGCGTCGGCCGATGGCCGTCATAGGCACCCACGGCGATGGTCTGCAGGCCGTTGCAGATGCTGCCGGTGGTGCCGCTGCGGTCGGCGTGGGCCGGTTCGAACAGCGCCTGGCAGGTGCGGCAGCCGGGATCGCGTTCCAGCCAGGCGTGGTAGCGGCCGTCGGACACGTCTTCGCCGGTGAGTCGCACGCGCCAGATACCCGCGGGCGCGTTCGGATACTGGAACAGGTCGAGGTGATGGTCGCCGTTGTTGGGATCGCGGATGCGGTGGTAGAGCGTGCCGACGCGCTCGCCTTTGACCACCACCGGCGCGCGGTCGCCTTGGCCGACGTCGGCCACCGTGCTGCCGTCGGGTGCGATCAGTGCAACCCGCAGCACGTCGCGCCCTGAGTACCAGATCTCCAACTCGTTGGGCGTGGTGTCGCCGGGATGCACCTCGAAGCTAAGTTCCTCGACCTCGCCGTCGTGCAGCTGGCCGGCGCTGTGCACGTTGCGCGCGTAGTAGTTGCCGGTGCTCTGCACCACCGCGGTGCCCGGTCGCGCACGCACCAGCCAGTCGATGGCTTGCTCGACGAGCGTGCTGCCGTCGTGCGGCCCGGCGTGGCGGCCGATGCTCATATTGAGCACCAGCGGCCGGCCGGCGGCTTCGCTGACCACAAAGTGGATCGCCTCAAGCAGGTGGCTCGAATCGCCGAGCGCGCCGGTTTTTTCCCAGCCCGGCGCGCCGAGGTGCACGA
>JBOHYD010000296.1:0-1749 GCA_050737635.1 Luteimonas sp.
CTTCTCGACTCATCGATACCGAGAAGCGGCGCGTGCAGTCGACGATCTCGCGGATGTTGAAAGGCGTGCAGCAGGCCGCGCAGCGCGCCGTGCACGCGCAGCAGCCGATGGAAGAAGCCGCGCTCAGGGCGGTTGCCGCCGCGCATACCCTTGACGAGCTGCGGCCGTCGACACTGCGCACACCGCGCAGCGCAGAGACCGCAACGGATCAGTTGCTGATCGCGCAGATCGCCGATCGGCTTGGCAATCTGGTGCGGGCCGAGGTGGAGGCCTGCTTCACCAGGCACTTCAGCTCAGCGGAGCACATCGACCAGGGCTCCGGCGCATCCGCGCAAGCCGGCTCCAAACGTCCCGATGCCGCACACGATGGGACTGTCCCGGCACCGCATTCCGGTCACCCGCACGCCTGAGCGCGCATGCCGGCCTGACCGTGCCCGTGTCGCATCAGACCGCGATCGACATGCCGCAACGCGCAACGCATCCGCATGCGAGCCGATGCCGTTGCGCTGCACGCCAAGCGCGCTCGACGCGATCGCGGATTGCATCAGAATCGATCGACCGAACGCATCGCCGCTTCACTCTCATGCGGCCGATGCGTGACCGGCATCGTTGCGCATCGCCGGTGGCCTCCAGAGCATCGGCAAATAGCCGCGGCAATCGATATGGCGAACTGCGACAGCGTGCGGCAACGACGATCGCGCGCGCGATTCACAACCCGCGAGCGATGACGTTTAGTGAAATGTACGGCGTGGGCCGTACCCGAACCCAGGAGCGAATCATGGCTTTTCCCACCGCCGTCAACGATCAAATCACCGATGCCGTCACCCAGTCGAACGTCAAGGTCATCGGCGAGGCACCTGCCTTCGCGATGGGCTCGATCTATCAGAGCATGGCGCACTCGACGGGCATTCTGTTTGAGAACGCCATCGCCGCGCAGCAACAGCAGAACACGCTGTCGATGGCGGCCGCCAACCAGGGCGTGATGCAAATCTACAGCCTCGACACCACCGCGGCGGCAGGCGCCACCGAAAAGATCGCCCAGACCGGCGTCTCCGACAATCTGACCAGCCTGTTGACCGTGCTCAACGCGTTCAAGTAACCGCGCACCGGCTGCCGCGGTGTCGTCGCGGCGCGGCGCATCCCGCGTTCGCGGCGGCGAATTTGCTGACAACCACCGAGAGAGGACATCACCATGGCCTACCCAACTGCCGTCAATAACCAGATCACCGATGCCGTTACCCAGTCGAACGTCAAGGTCGTGGCCGAAGCTCCCGCGTTCGCGATGGCCTCGATCTACCAGAGCCTGGCGCACTCGACAGGCATCCTGTTCGAGAACGCCGTCGCCGCGCAACAGCAGCAGAACACGCTGTCGCTGGCGGCCGCGAACCAGGGCGTGATGCAGATCTACAGTGTCGACACCACTGCGGCTGCCGGCGCGACCGAGAAAGTTGCCCAGACCGGCGTGTCCGACAATCTGAGCAGCCTGCTCACGGTGCTCAATGCGTTCAAGGGCGGCACGCCCACCGGCCTGGGGCCGTAAGCCGCACCACAGCGGCCAGTGTCGGAGCGGCCTGACGGCACGTCAGCGCCGTTCCGGCATCTGCACTCCTGGACATGTTTCAACAACCGCTGCGATGCGGTCTGTCTTCGCCCGCCCATCGCGCCTGCGCCGCTTCCAGGCATCCGATCCAGCAGCGGCCTTGAACGGGCAATCCAGCAACGCACCAGAGTGGGTCGCCGCCGCTGTCT
>JBOHYD010000297.1:0-18762 GCA_050737635.1 Luteimonas sp.
AGCTGGCGCAGGCGGCCGGGATCACCCCGCAGACCGCGAGCGCGCACCTGGCCAAACTCGCCGAAGCCGGCCTGCTGGCCGTCGAAAAGCAAGGCCGGCACCGCTATCACCGGCTCGGCAGCGGCGATGTGGCGCACGCGCTGGAAGCACTAATGGTGGTGTCGGCGGTGCCGCTGAAAACGCCGCTGCTCGGCCCGAGCAATCTCGCGCTGCGTCGCGTGCGCACCTGTTACGACCACCTGGCCGGCGCGATCGCGGTGGCGTTGGCCGATCGCTGGCTGGCGAACGGATGGATCGGCCAAGCCGGCGTCGAATGGCGGCTGACGGCCACCGGTGGTCGTGGCGTCGAAGCGCTCGGTATCCCGCTGCCGAATGCGGCGCTGCGGCGTCCGCAGGTACGGTCGTGCCTGGACTGGAGCGAACGGCGCCCGCACATCGGTGGGCAACTCGGCGCCTGCGTGCTCCAATCGCTACTGGCGCGCGATTGGCTGCGCCGCCGCCGCGGGTCGCGCGTCTTGCTGGTGACCGACGCGGGCAAGCGTGCGCTGAGCCAGTGGAGCGACCCGCACCGCTGAAGCCCTGCAGCCCGGGGCTGCGCTCAACCGATCGAGAGCGATCGCTCTTTGCGCTCCGCGAGACGTTTTCGCGGTAATGGATGTTCTCGGCATCGCTGCGGCACTCGATCGCAGGGTATTGAAACTAGCCCCCAGCCTGCGGCGCGGCAGCCGTCAAAAAGAACCCTCCGATCGCCGCCGCCACCGCCGCGGGTTGCTCCATATGCAGGTGGTGGGTGCCGGGGATCACGATCACCTCGCCGTGCGACAGTAGCGCGGCGTGCTCGCTGCGCAGCGGTTCGGGCAGGTAGACCTGCGGCGGGTCGGCGTAGATCACCCGTGTGGGGCAATCGATACCGCCGATCATCGCGCGTACCTGGGCGTGGGTCATGCGCACCATCGTCGGCAGCGTCAGCCGTGGATCGCTGCTCCACTCGAAGCCGCCGTCGACCGCGCGCACGCCGCGCGTGACCAGCAGCCGTGCGACCGTTTCGCTCAGACCGTTGGCCAGCATGCGCGCGTGGATCGCCGGTGCCAGATCGGCAAACACCCGCAGCCGCTTGCTGGGCAGCTCCCGCGTCGCCGCGACCGCCGCACGCAGGCGCGGCACGGTGTGTGCGGCGGTGTCGGGCAGCGCGCCGAGCGCTTCGATCGCCAACAATCGCTCGACGCGCTCCGGCGCTCCGGCCGCGATCAGACTGGCGATGCCGGCCCCCATCGAGTGGCCGAGCAATGCGAAGCGCTGCCAGCCCAGCGCGTCGGCGACGTCGAGCACCGTGTGCAGTGTGCCGGCAAACGAATAATCCGCCCCCGGCGGCAACCGCGGACTGCGGCCGTGGCCGGGCAGGTCGAACGCGACCAGCTCGATGCCGTGCAGATGCGCGGCCAGCGGCACAAAGCTGGCGGCGTTGTCGAGCCAGCCGTGCAGCGCGAGCACGCGCGGTGCCCCCGGCACGCCGCCGCGCAACGCGGCGATCGTGCCGTGCACGGTGGCGATGGTCGATTCGTGCAGCGCGATGCCGGCGCGTGTCGCGTCGTTCACTGCCATGCGGCCAGTTCGCGCTGCGCGAGTGCGGCCAGCGCATCGGCATGCGCGGCGGAATCGTTGAGGCAGGGAACGTAGGACAGCGCGTCGCCACCGGCCGCCTTGAATATCCTGGCGTTTTCGATCGAGATTTCCTCCAGTGTTTCGAGGCAGTCGGCTGGGAACCCCGGACAGATCACGTCGACGCGCTTGACGCCGGCGGCGCCGAGTTCACGCAGCGTGGCGTCGGTGGCCGGCAGCAGCCACGGTTCGCGGCCGAAACGCGACTGGAAGGTCAATCGCCATTGGTCGGCCGTCAGGCCAAGCGCCGCCGCCAGGGCCTGTGCGGTGGCGCGACACTGCTGCGGGTAGGGGTCGCCGGCGTCGGCGATGCGCTGCGGAATGCCGTGGAAAGACAGCTGCAGCAATTCGCCGCTGCCGTGCGCGGCGCGGTGCGCACGCACCGAGTCGGCCAGCGCGGCGATCACGCCGGGGTCGGTCGCGTACTGCGCGATCATCCGCGTCGGCGGCGCGCCCGGGCCTTGCGCGATCTTCTCCAGCGCATCGGCCACCGACGCGGTGGTGGTGGTCGAATACTGCGGATACAGCGGCAGCACCAGCACGCGGCGCGCGCCGGCGGCGTGCAGGCGATCGATGGCGGCGGCGATCGTCGGCTTGCCGTAGCGCATCGCATGCGCGACGCTCAGCCCCGGCAAACGCGCGCCGACCACCGCCGCCAGCCGCTGCGTGTACACCGCCAACGGCGAGCCGCCGGGCAGCCAGATCGCGGCGTATTTCTTGGCCACGCGCGGGCTGCGCAACGGCAAGATCACAAAATGCAGCAACGGGCACCACAGCCAGCGCGTGAGCTGCACGACGCGGTGATCGTGCAGAAACTCCGCCAGATAGCGGCGCACTGCCGCAGCGGTCGGCGCATCGGGGGTGCCGAGGTTGACCACGAGTACGGCGGTGTTGGCGGCCGCGGTGGCGGCGGACACGGTGTTGCTGGGTGCGATGGCGATGGACGTGGCGGACAACGTGGCGATGGCGGCGTTCATGCGCCTAGGATGACAGTCCGCTGCGCAAACCGCAGCCGACCGCTGCAACTCAGAGTCGATTCATCGCGCGGTCTCTAGCCTCAATCGCTGCAGCGGTGCCGGCGCTGTCGCGCGGACGGCGACAGTCCCGCGCGATGCCGTCCGCGCCAGTCCCGACCACCGTCCTGTCTACGATCGTTTCCAAGGAGTCCGCAATGCCCGAGTCCATGGCTTCCATCTCGCTGCGCCTGTCGATGCTCGCCGCCGCGCTGACCCTGTCGATGGCCGTGGCCCCTTCCGCGCATGCCGGCGTTGAAGAAGACGCGCGCGCGCGCAACGCGCTACGCGTGCTGATCGACATCCAGGCAATCCCGGAATCCGCGATCCCCGACAAGCTGCTCGACGAGGCTCGCGCGATCGTGGTGGTGCCGGACACGCTGAAGATCGGCTTCGTGCTCGGCGGCCGCCGTGGCCACGGCCTGCTGTCGGTCAAGCGCCCAGACGGCAGCTGGTCCAATCCGAGCTTCGTCAAGCTCACCGGCGGCAGCATCGGTTTCCAGGCCGGCGTGCAGTCCGCCGACGTGGTGCTGGTGTTCCGCAACGACCGCAGCCTCGAATCGATCGTCAATGGCAAGGTCACCCTCGGTGCCGATGCCGGCATCGCCGCCGGGCCGGTCGGGCGCAATGCATCGGCGGCCACCGACGGCCAGCTGAAGGCCGAGATCTGGTCGTGGTCGCGCGCGCGCGGGTTGTTTGCCGGCATCGCGCTCGACGGCGCGGTGCTGTCGATCGACGATGCCGCCAACGAGGCCGTGTATGGCCGCGACACCACGCCGCGGATGGTGTTCGAGGGCCGCGAGCAGGCGCGCCCGTCGAACGCGATCGTCGATTTCCGCGACCGTCTGGAAGAAGCCACCGACGCCGCGCGCGTCGCCCGCGGCGATACGCCGCGACCGCTGTCGGCGGCAAATGCGCCGATGCCGCCGCCTGCGCAGGCGATGGCCACTGGCGCCATCACCCAGCCACTGCCCGCCGAGCCGGTACCGCAACCGTTCGCACCGGTCAGCGACACCCCGGCCAGCGCCGAGCCGCTGCCGCCGACACCGTGATGCGGCGGTCGCGCGATCGCCCCAGCTGAATGGCCCGTGGCGTCGCAGCGACCACCGCAGCGCTGCGTTATGCTTCACCCCCCTACGCAAGAAACGAGACACACCATGGGCGGTTTCAGCATCTGGCACTGGCTGATCGTGCTCGCGGTCGTGCTGCTGGTCTTCGGGACCAAGCGGCTGACCAGCGGGGCCAAGGATCTCGGCGGTGCGATCAAGGAATTCAAGAAAGGCATGCACGACGCCGACAAGCCCAACGGCCAACTCGGCGACCAGTCGCAGGAGCGCAAGGCCGAGACCACCGAATCGCAGCGCGACGAGGACAACCTCCGGCGCTGACCGCGCGCAGCGCGGCGTACCGCCATGTTCGGCATGGATTTCCCCGAGTTTGTCGTGATCGCCGTGGTCGCGTTGATCGTGCTCGGCCCGGAGCGGCTGCCGAAGGCCGCGCGCTTCGTCGGGTTGTGGGTGCGCCGCGCGCGCAGCCAGTGGAACTCGGTGAGGAGCGAACTCGAACGCGAGCTCGCCGCCGACGAGATCAAGCACAGCCTACGCGACACCGAGGCCGCGATGCGCGACATCGACGCCGACCTGCGCGCCACCGACGCCGATGCCCGGCGCGAGTTCGAATCGGTGCGTGACGATCTGGCCGGGCCATCGGCGACCAAGGCACGCCAGACTGCCGCCGCGGGTGCGACCGACGCTAGCACGCTGGACACCACGGCATCGCCAGCCGACGCGCCGCCGCTGATGACCGGCCCGCTGCCACCATCGGCACCGCCGCACGTGCCCGGCGGCGATTCCGAAGCTTCGCCGCCTGTCGCTGCGCCGCACGACAGCAGTCACGACCGCGACGACATTCCGCGCACCTGACATGGACCTCGGCGAACACAGCCTGATGGGCCACCTGCTCGAACTGCGCTCGCGGCTGCTGCGCAGCATCGTCGGCGTGGTCGTGGTGCTCGCCGCGCTGCTGCCGTTCACCAGCCAGATCTATACGTGGCTGGCGACGCCGCTGATCTCGCGGCTGCCGGCCGGGCAAACGATGATCGCGCTCAATCCCGCCGGCGCGTTCTTCGCACCGGTCAAGTTGACGTTCTTCGTCGCGGTGTTCGCCGCCGCGCCGTGGCTGCTCTACCAGGCGTGGGCCTTCGTCGCGCCGGGCCTGTACCAGCGCGAAAGGCGGCTGGCGGTGCCGCTGCTGGGGTCGGCCGTCACGCTGTTCTACAGCGGCTGCGCGTTCGCGTATTTTCTGGTGCTGCCGTCGGTGTTCCGGTTTCTGCTGCGCTTCAAGCCGGACATCGTGTCGATCACCCCGGACATCAACGCCTACCTCGACTTTGTCCTGGTGATTTTTCTGGCGTTCGGCGTCAGCTTCGAGCTGCCGGTGGCGCTGGTGATCCTGGTGCTGCTCGGCTGGGTGACGACCGCGCAGCTGCGCGAATGGCGCGGTTACGCGGTGGTCGCGATCTTCATCATCGCCGCGCTGATCACGCCGCCGGACGTCGTCTCGCAGCTGATGCTCGCGATTCCGATGATGCTGCTGTACGAAGCCGGCATCCTCGCCGCGCGGCTAGTGGCGCGCACGCCGGTCGCGGCGGCGGACGAAGAGCGCGCAGATCCGTGAGCGCGTTCGCGAGCTGATCGCCGCGACGCCGATGTCCGCGCCCGATGACGCCGCCGCAGCGGCTGGCGCTGCACGACCGCGTATCGGCCACGCGCGTGCTGCAGGACGCTGCGGCCAATGCGCTGCCGCGCTGGGCAATGGCGTGGATCGCCGCGCAGGCCGCGTTGCTGCTGTGGGCGATGTGGGCATGGTCGGCGGCCAGCCGCGACGCGCTGCAGGCCGGACTCGGCCCGGCCGGTGGGCGGGCTGAGCCGTCGCGCCGCGCTCAGACCAGCAGTTGCTTGGGATCGGCCGCATCCGCCGGCGCGCAGACGTCGCGCCACATGAAATACATCACCCCAAACATCACCATGTACAGCACCAGCAGCATGCCGAGGTAGACCGGCAGCACCAGTGCGATCGACAGCGCCGGATGCACCAGCGCGCCGATGGCGCCGAGCAGCGCCATCACTCCGCCGACGAGCATCGCAAACAGCAGCAGCGCGACCACAGCGATCACCGCCATCACTATGATCGGCAACAGGTTTTTCAGCGTGCCGGCAACGCCGTCGACCAGCGCGGCAGCGACGCTGCGCTCGCCGAGCGCGACCTGACCGAAGCCGATCGCATACACGCCTGCGAAGAACAGCCCGGCAATCGTGCCGAACGCCATCACCGTGCCGAGTCCCGCCGGCATCGCCGCCATCGCGGCGGTCATTGCGGCGTTGTCGGGCACGGGCTGCGTGCTGACCGCAAGCAGCTGCATGTACCAGTCGAACAGCTCCGGGCCGAACGCCGCGACCACCGCGACGAACGCGCCGATGTAGATCGCGCTAATGACCACACCGAAACCGATCAGCCGGCCGCCACCATGACCGGCGGCGAAGGTGTCGAACAGCGCGGTGGCATGCGTCGGCCGGCCGTGCTCGGCGGCGTCGATCACCCGCAGCAAGCCGCCGATCAGCAGCGGATACAGCACGATCATCAGCAGCGTGATCGTGCCGACCACCGTGACCGACGGTTGCGGCGCGAGCTGGAGTCCGTACTGCAGCAGCAGTTGCACCACGCTCGGCAGCAGCGCGCACAGCGCCAGCAACGCCACCGCGCCGAAAATCGCCTTCGGATTGTGGCGGCCGAGATGGACCGCCTGTTTCAGCCAACCCCAGCCGGCCCCCGGGCCGAGTGCGCGCGTCGTCTGCATGAAATCCGCCCCGTGTGTGGTCGATACCGCGCACGCCGCGCGGCGAAGTGCACATGCTAGTGCATCGCGATGGCCGACCGCGGTGGTGCCGGCGGATCCGCCCGATCTCGCCTCGCACCGTCGCACAGTGGCGCGGTATTTCCGAACCTGCCCTCCAGGACGCTCGCCCTTTAGCCCCTGCCGGCGCGGGGGAAGGGATCTGTCTGTGGCTGCTTCACAACAGCCGTCAACCCGCCCGCCTGCGCAGCCCACGCGCATGGCGCACGAAGCGTCGCAGCACCCGGCACGCGACCGGTGCCGCGGCCACTGCGCGTTCGACCGCCACCGGATCGAAGCCTTCACGGACCAGCGCGTCGGCGCGTGCGCGCACATAGCCGCGCATGTGCGAGGCGCTGAACTCCGGATGGAACTGCACGCCCCAGCTGTTGGCGCCCCAGCGGAACGCGTGACAACTGTCGAGAATCGATGACGCCAGCACGGTCGCGCCCTCGGGCACGCGCAGCACGCTCTGCAGATGCGTGGCCTGCGCGGCAAACTGCGGCGGCAGACGAGCAAACAGCGGATCGCCGCCGGCCTCGGCTCGCAGGTCGATGCGCGCGGTGCCCATCTCGCGGCCGTTGGGGTTGTCGCCGACCTCGCCACCGAGCGCATGCGCGAGCAGCTGGTGGCCGTAACAGATGCCGAACACCGGCACGCCCGCCTGCGCCGCGTCGCGCAGCCACACCGCGCTGCGCTCGCTCCAGTCGCAGCGCTCGGTGACCATCGTGCCGGAGCCGGTGACGATCACGCCGGCAAAATCGGCCGCCGCCGGCAACGCCGCGCCGGCTTCGACGTCGACGGTGACGGCATCGGCGCGGCGCAATCCGGCCGCGGTGCGGATCCAGTGCGCAAAGCCGCCGTGACGGCGCATCGATGCGATCGGCTGGCCGGTTTCGACGATCAGGAAAGGTGGCAGTGGCGTCATGGTGTCAGGTGTCTCATCGGCATTACCGCAACACGGATTGCCCATTATCGTCATCCCCGCGCATGCGGGGAACCAAAAGGGGTCGCTACTCCTGCGGCGGCAGCACCGACATCACTTCCTCGATCGTGGTCAACCCCTGCGCGACCTTGTCGGCGCCGGCCATGCGCAGGGTGCGCAGGCCCTCGCCGATCGCGGCGCGGGTGAAACCGGCGAGTTCCATGTCGGCGCGCACCAGGCTGCGCAGCACCGGCGTGACCGGCAGCAGCTCGTAGACGCCGATGCGGCCGTAGTAGCCGGTGTTGCGACATTCCAGGCAGCCGACCGGGCCGCAGGTGGTGCCGCGCGGGATCGGATGGTGGCGGCCGACCAGCGCCTGCCAGCCTTCCGCACTGATCTCGCGCGGCGTCTTGCAGTGCGGGCACAGCGTGCGCAGCAGGCGTTGGGCGAGCACGCCGTTGAGGGTGGACGCGATCAGGTAGTGCGGCAAGCCGAGGTCGAGCAGGCGGGTGATCGCCGACGGCGCGTCGTTGGTGTGCAGGGTCGACAGCACCAGGTGGCCGGTGAGCGCCGCCTGCACCGCCATTTGGGCGGTGTCGAGATCGCGGATCTCGCCGATCATGATGATGTCCGGGTCCTGGCGCAGCAGGGTGCGCACGCCCTGCGCAAAGGTCAGGTCGATCGCGTTGTGCACCTGCATCTGGTTGAACTCAGCGCTCACCATCTCGATCGGGTCCTCGACCGTGCAGACGTTGATGTCCGGTGTCGCCAGCCGTTTGAGCGCGGAATACAGCGTGGTGGTCTTGCCCGAGCCGGTCGGGCCGGTGACCAGCACGATGCCGTGCGGGCGTTCGACCAGCGCGCTCCACGCCACCGCCTCGTCGCGGTCGAAGCCGAGCTGCTCCATCGACTTGAACGCGGTGTCCGGATCGAAGATGCGCAGCACGCATTTTTCGCCGAACGCGGTCGGCATCGTCGACAGCCGCATCTCGACCTCGCGGCCGCCCGGCGAGCGCGTCTTGATGCGGCCGTCCTGCGGGCGGCGGCGCTCGGCGAGGTCCATGCGCCCGAGCACCTTGATGCGGCTGACCACGCCGACCATCACCGCGCTCGGCAGCTCGAACACCTTGTGCAGCAGGCCGTCGATGCGGAAGCGCACGCGGCTGATATCGCGCCTGGGTTCGAGGTGGATATCCGACGCGCGCTGCTCGTAGGCGTACTGCAGCAGCCAGTCGACGATGTGCACGATGTGGTGGTCGTCGGCGTTGACGTCACCGCCGCGGCCGAGCTCGACCAGCTGCTCGAAGCTCGGCAGGCCGGTGGCGCCGTCGCGGGTGTCGCCGGCGTTGCGCACCGAACGGCTGACGTTGAAGAACTCCATCGTGTAGCGGTGCAGATCGAGCGGGTTGGACACGACGAGCTCGATTTCGCGGCGCAGCAGGCGCTGCACGTCGGGCAGCCAGCCGGTTTCCATCGGCTCGCTGGTCGCGACCAGCGCGCGTTGGGTGTCGACCTCCAGCGGCAGGATGCGGTGGCGCTGCGCGTAGGCCTGCGACAGCAGGCTGGTGGCGTTGCCGAGATCGACCTTGGTCGGGTCGATGCGCAAATAGGCATGGCCGCTGCTGCGCGCCAGCCATTCGGTCAGGCGTTCGAGGCTCAAATCGGTGCCGGCCGGGCGCAACGCCGGCAGCTTGAGGTTGGACAGCAGCACCAGCGGGTGGATCGCGTCGAGGCCAAGGCTGTGCTTCAGCGATTCGCGCGCGCGCTCGGCGCCGTTGGCCGCGAGCAGGCCGTCCTCGACCAGCAGCGCGAGCAGCGGACCGATCGTCAGCCGGCCCTGCGGCAGCCGCGAGACCGGGGCCGGATCGGTACCGGAGCGGCGTCGCGTCGCGTCTGGCGTGATCGTCATGGTGCGGACTTCTTCGCGCGGCCGGGCCGGCCAGCGGGTCTCGCTATACTAGCCCGCCTCGCGAATTGACCCGCCCGACGCGGCGGTTGTGCCGATGACCGGACCGACCTTCCAGCAACTGATTCAGCAGCTCAATGCCTACTGGGCCGCGCAGGGCTGCGCGCTGATCCAGCCGCTCGACCTCGAAGTCGGCGCCGGCACTTTCCACCCGGCCACCTTCCTGCGCGCGCTCGGCCCGGAGCCATGGAACGCCGCCTACGTGCAGCCCTGCCGCCGACCGACCGACGGCCGCTACGGCGACAACCCCAACCGCCTGCAGCGCTACTACCAATACCAGGTGGCGATGAAGCCCAACCCCGACAACCTCGTCGCGCTGTATTTCGACTCGCTCAAAGAACTCGGCATCGATCCGCTGCAGCACGACCTGCGCCTGGTCGAGGACAACTGGGAATCGCCGACGCTCGGTGCCTGGGGACTGGGCTGGGAGGTGTGGTTGAACGGCATGGAGATCACCCAGTTCACCTATTTTCAGCAGGCCGGCGGCCTATCGTGCAAACCAGTGCTCGGCGAAATCACCTATGGCCTCGAGCGCCTGTGCATGTCCTTGCAAAACGTCGACAACGTCTTCGACCTGGTGTGGACGCACGGGCCGCAAGGCACGATCACCTATCGCGACGTGTATCACCAGAACGAAGTCGAACAGTCGGCCTACAACTTCGAGCACGCCGATGTCGCGGAGCTGTTCCATCGCTTCGACGCCTGCGAGGCCGAGGCCTTGCAGCTGGTCGACCTCAATCTGCCGCTGCCGGCCTACGACCAGGTCTGCAAGGCCAGCCACAGCTTCAATCTGCTCGACGCGCGCCGCGCGATCAGCGTCACCGAACGCCAGCGCTTCATCCTGCGCGTGCGCACGCTGGCGCAGGCGGTCGCAAAGAGCTACCACACGCAGCGCGCAGCGCTCGGGTTTCCGGGCTTGAAGCGCGAGGCCGCTGCAGCATGATCCTGATCGGCATGTTCGATTCGCCGTTCGTGCGTCGCGTCGCGATCAGCCTGACCCTGCTCGGCCACGCGTTCGAGCACCGCAACTGGTCGGTCGGCAAGGACTTCGACCGCATCCGCGAACACAATCCGCTCGGCCGCGTGCCGGTGCTGGTGCTCGATGACGGCACGGCGCTAGTCGAGTCGGCGATGATCCTCGACTTCATCGACGACCAGGCCAGCGCGGAACGCGCATTGCTGCCGGCGCATGGCGCGGCGCGGCTCGATGCGCTGCGGATCATGGCGATGGCCACCGGCGCAGTGGAAAAAGGCTTGCAGCAGGTGATGGAGCGCGTGTTCCGTCCCGACGACAAACGCCACCCGCCATGGGTCGAGCGTTGCCGCCAGCAGATGCACGGCGCGCTGGTCGAACTCGACCGCGTCTGTGCCGAGGCCGGCGATCGCGACTGGCTGGTCGGATCGCGCATGACCCAGGTCGACATCACCCTGGGCTGCTTCGTCACCTACGTGCACGAAGCCGTGCCAGCACCGCTCGAGGCGCTCCCGGCACTGCAGGCGCGCGTCGCGCGCTACGAGGCGCTGGAGGTGTTCCGCCGGTTTCATGTGCCCTTCGATATCCCCATCGCCACGACCATCGCGCCGGCATGACGTTCTTCGACGGCAGTGGATTCACGTCCTATGGACTGGCGGTGTTCGTGTTCGGCATCTTCTGCGCGTACTGGGTGTAGGAAGCGGTGAAGCGCGAGCGTGGCGCCGCGCGCGCCAAGACGACCGGCACGCACTGAGCGCTGGCTCTCTGCGCGCGCTGCCGGCCAATAGCGGCGACACGATCCATACGAAGACCCGATGTTTTGTCCCCTCCCCTTCAAGGGCAGGACCTCAACGCGTAACGCATAGAGCACACGATGTCCGACACCGCCTCCCTGCTCATCGAACTCGGCACCGAAGAACTGCCAGTCAAAGCCCTGCCAACGCTCGCGCAGGCGCTGCTCGACGGCGTGATCGACGCGCTCGGCAAGCGCGGCATCGCCGTCGATCGCGGCGAGGTCAGACCGCTGTACACGCCGCGCCGTCTCGCGGTGCTGCTGCCGTCGGTGGCGATCGCGCAGCCGCCGCAGACCTCGGAAGTGTTCGGTCCCTATGTCGGCATCGCGCTCGACGGCGATGGCCGGCCAACGCGCGCCTTACAAGGCTTCGCACAAAAAGCCGGCGTCGACTGGACCGCGCTGGAGCGCGCCACCGACGCCAAGGGCGAACGCTTCATGCACCGCGCCACCAGCGCCGGTGCGACCACCGCGGCGGCGCTGCCGGAGATCTTGCGCGAGGCGGTCGCCGCGATGTCGATCCCCAAGCCGATGCGCTGGGGCGACCACGACCACGCCTTCGCGCGACCGCTGCATTGGCTCGTGCTGCTGTTCGGCGACGAGGTGATCGACGCCGAACTATTCGGCATCCGCACCGACCGCATGAGCCGCGGCCACCGCTTTCTGCACGACAAAACGGTATTGATTTCGCGCGCTGCCGATTACGTTGACGCATTGCGCAGCGCCATGGTGCTGGTCGACCCCGACGAGCGCCGCGCGCGCATCGTGCAACAGGTCACCGACGCGGCGAAGGCCGTCCATGGTGCCGCGCGCATCGACGACGACAACCTCGCCCAGGTCGCCTGCCTGGTCGAATGGCCGAGCGCGGTGACCTGCGCGTTCGAGCGCGCCTTCCTCGCGGTGCCGCAACAAGCGCTGATCGCGACGATGGAAACCAATCAGAAGTTCTTCCCGGTGCTCGACGGCGGCGGCCGGCTCACCGAGCACTTCGTCGGCATCGCCAACGTCGTCCCCGCCGATCCGTCGCAGATCCGCCGGGGCTACGAGCGCGTGATCCGTCCGCGTTTCAGCGACGCGCAGTTCTTTTTTGACGAGGACTTGAAGCAAGGGCTGGCATCGATGAACGCCGGCCTGGCGTCGGTCACCTATCACGCCAAGCTCGGCAGCGTCGCCGACAAGGTCGCACGCATCACCGCCCTGGCCGAAGTCATCGCGCCGCAGGTCGGCGTCGATCCCGCGCTCGCGCGCCGCGCCGCGCAGCTGTCGAAAGCCGACCTGCAATCACGGATGGTCAACGAGTTCCCCGAACTGCAGGGCATCGCCGGCCGCTACTACGCGCTGCGCGACGCGTCGCTCGCCGACCTGTCGCACGACGACCGCATCAACGTTGCCAACGCAATCGACGAGGCCTACCGTCCGCGCTTCGCCGGCGACGACATCGCGCTGTCCGCACTCGGCAAGACCCTGGCGATCGCGGAGCGGCTGGACACGCTCGCCGGCGGATTCGCGGCCGGGCTGAAACCGACCGGCAGCAAGGATCCGTTCGCGCTGCGGCGGAATGCGCTGGGATTGGCGCGGACGGTGATTGAGAGTGGCTTGGAACTGGCGCTGTGGCCGATACTCGACGCGGCAAACGATCTGGCAGCCGAGGCGATGATGCTCACGCGCATCAACGAGAGCCTCAAGGCGACCGAGACGGCCAAGAAGCAAGGCGTCAAGGTGAAAAGCGGCGCATCACACGCGAGTACCGATTCGGACTCGTCCGACGTGCAGCACTTGTTGGACTTCATCTTCGACCGCCTGCGCAGCTACTACGCCGACAAGGGTGTGCCGCCTCAGCATTTCGAGGCCGTTGCCGCAGTGATGAAACCTGTCGCGGCCATGCCCGCGACGCCGAAGACCGGATCGCTGTACGACTTCGATCGCCGCATCGACGCCATTGGCATCTTCGCCCAGCTGCCCGAAGCCGCCGCGCTGGCCGCCGCCAACAAGCGCATCAACAACATCCTACGCAAGGCCGACGGCGACATTCCCGCAATGGTCGATCCATCGCTGCTCAAAGAGCCCGCCGAAAGCGCGCTTGCCGAAGCCGTCGAAGCGGCCTACGCCGAAACCAACCACGCCCTCGCCCACCGCGATTACGTCGACGCCCTCGCCCACCTCGCGCGCCTGCGTCCGCTGGTCGATGCGTTCTTCGACAGCGTGATGGTCAACGTCGATGACGCCGCGCTGCGCGGAAACCGATTCGCGCTGCTCAAGCGCCTGTCCGAACGACTCGGCAGCGTGGCTGCAATCGAGTACCTCTCAAGCTGAGCCCCTGCTTGCAGCGGTTGCAGCTTGAAGCCGATGCAGATCGATGTAGAGCCTTTGCAGGCTTCGCGTTTGAACGCGAAGCCTTTGCCCACCCTGCCAGCGCGGCGATGCAACAGCAGAATGCCTGCTGCGGCAGCGGGCTTTTACAGCTCTGCAGGGAGCTATTTGAAGACTTCAGAGAAACTTATAGTTGAAGCCAACATAATAGGCGCGACCGATCGCGTCATACAGGGCGGAGCCAAAACCCGTGCCAAACAAAGCAACTGGCGGATCAGAGTCGAATACATTGGTGATGCCGCCATAAATCTGCAAGCCGCTGTCGCCGATGTCGTAACTGCCGCGGACATCGTGGAAGACGCCGGAACCAGCGTCAATCGGCGTGGTGAAGCGCGGATTGGCGCGATTGACCTCGTTGTCGACTCGCAGGCCGCCGGAGGCGAAGCGGGTGCTCCAGCTTGCGCTCCAGTGATTACGCGAGTAGTTCGCGGCCAAGGTCGCCTTCCATTTCGGAAATCCCAGTACACCTAGGCTATCGATGGAGACCCCAGGGTCATCCTGGAACGGGAAATCCGTGTAACCAAGGGTCCTGGCTGCATTTAAATTCCAGCGCATCTTGCCGCCGAGTAAATCATGCGTATAGTACGCGCCGATATCGACGCCATTGGTTTCCAGCGCGGCAATGTTTTGCTGGATCGCAACCACGCTCGTGATCTGATGGGTGACGGGGTCGCGCGTGACATTCCGGCAGTTCACGTTGCTGAGACCAGACGGCGAGTCAACGCAACGTTCTGCGGTGTCTTCAAAGCTCAGGATCGAGATCGCGTTGTCTATCGTAATCTCCCAATAATCAACGTTGATACCGAAGCCCGGCAGGAAGCCGGGGGTGAAGACAAAACCAGCGGTCCAGCTGCGGCCGGTTTCTGAATCGAGGCTCGAATTGCTGCCCGATATCCCTTCATTGGTTCCCGCGACTTCATCAGAGAAATCCGTCGGGATGCCCAGAGCCGCGCAATTGGCGATACGCACGCCCGGATTCGTGGTGTTGGTAATTTGATCTCTATCGCAGGGATCGTTGATAAATCCGAAGTTCTGCACCTGCCCGCCAAACAACTCATCGATATTCGGCGCACGTACCGCCGCTGACATGTTGCCACGCAGGCGCAAACTATCGTTCACAGCCCACTCCAGATTGTAGCGCCACGCCTTGGTGCTGCCGATGGTGGAGTAGTCCGAATAGCGTGCAGCAGCACCAACCGACAAGCTCTTGATCAGCGGCAAGTCGCTCAGCAAAGGGATCGCGGTTTCGGCCCAGACTTCATTCACGTCGTAGTCGCCACCCGAGCTTGGGATGGCATTGAGGAAAGTTCTGCCTGCGATATCCAGCGGATCGTTGATCTGCTGGCTGGTCTCGCGCCGGTACTCCGCGCCGACGGCCAGGCCAACCGCGCCCGCCGGCAACTCGAACAAAGCATCGTTGGCCAACGACCCGCCTGCGACGAATTGCGTCAACCGCGTCTTGGTAATAGTGGTCTCATTGAACCACTGACTTGCCGCGCGGCTGATCGCGCCATCACCAAAGATACTGAATGGGATACAGCCCGCAGCAACCTCGGGCGAGATAATGCCATCCGTCTCCTCAATGTCGCGGTAGGCGATATTGACCGCGGCCGGGTCAATCTGCGAGCGACAGACAATGTTACCCGTGCTCGGATCGCGCACAGCATCGAGGCCGGCATAGAACTTCTCCACGTTCCGATTGTTGAGGTTCTCGCGGCGTTCGTGAGTGCGGCCGTAATTGGCCGATATGTCGTACTGCCAGCCTCCCGCCACGACGCCCTCAAGGCCGAAGACCACGCGCCCGGTCTGACGTTCGGTGGCTTCGCCGCGACGGCCGGCATCGATATCGTTACGCCCGACGAAGATCTGCTTACCACCGATGAGGGCTGCCAATTCCGGCGAGATAAAAGCGTTGTCCGGTTGGATAATGTGGGAGTTGCCGGTACCCGGGGTACCGAATGCGGGCGAGCCCGATGTTTTGACGTCGTTGTCGCTGTATAGCCCTTCAAAGTACAGGCGATGGTTGTCGCTCAGGGCGAAACCGGCCACCGTACTGAGTGTGGTGCGATCGAATTTCGGTTGTACTTGGATCGATCTAGTGCCGTCAGAACGGTCGCAATCAGTGCACCTGCCGCCACGGTTGTCGACGAGGCCATCGAAGCGCTGGCGACGCACGCTACCGTCCGGATCGAAGACATAGCGCTGACTGGGGTCGAATTCGCTGCCCAGCGAGAAGGTGCCACCCTCGGTGAAGGTGTAAACACCGCCATTGGGAGACAGCACCCGGTCGGTAGTGTTGCCAGGAGTGAGCAACGTGGAAAACTGCTGCCTGCCGAAACGATCGCGGAACTCCAGCGCGTCTTGCCGGCTATGCTCCAGCGACACGGCAAAATTGCCGCGGTCGTCGGCAAAATTTTTGCCGCCAGTCGCCGAGATGAACTTCTTGTTGAAGCCACCCTGCTCGCTGGTACCGATCTGGGCGTGTAGGTTAGCGCCTTCGTAGTCCTTCTTGAGAATGAAGTTGATCACCCCGGAGACCGCATCGGCGCCGTACACAGCCGAGGCGCCGCCGGTGATGATTTCTACCTTGTCGATCCAATCGGCGGGGATCAGGTTGGTGTCCACCGCCGAAGACCCCCCTGACGAACCGATCATGCGCCGGCCATTGACCAAGACCAAAGTACGCTGGGGACCGAGGTTGCGCAGATCCTGCTGCGCCACACCGGCGGTGCCGATAAAGCGGCCAGAGTTACCCAGCGTGAATGACGTGGCTAGCTGCGGCAGGGTAGTCAGCACATCGCCGAGGTTGATCGCACCGGTCGCTTTGATGTCTTCGGCGGTCAGCACACTCACCGGTTGCGCCGATATGATATTGGGGTTGGATAAGCGGGAGCCGGTGACGGTTATTCTATCCAGGGTGGTGGTTTCGATATCGTTTTCCGCCCCTGCTTGCGTCGCGTCTTGTGCCATTGCTGTAGGCATTGCAACGGTGCTGGCGAGTGCCGCGCAGATCGCGGCGCAAAGAATTTTCTTCACGGACATGGACGTGTATTCCCTATTCATCGCGGCATCGAGCGCCGCTGGTAATCATCAAAATCCGGGATAGCCATCGCAGCGTCCGCCGATGCCGACCACTGCCCTTGCTTTCCCGGAACCTGTGCTGCGTCCCGCTCCCGAACCAAGGCATGCTTTTGAACCCATCGGGTGAACCGGAACGACACAACGTGTAAACCTGTCCAGAACTTACGTCTTCTTAACCAAACGTTCAAGTGCCTGACACAGATTTTTGCTTCGGTCTCAGCAATTGACGCGCCGGTTATCCTGTCCGGCATGCTTTGCGTACCCCGACTGCTGTTGATCGCCGTGCTGGCGATTCCCGTGCCCGGATTTGCCGCGAAAGTCGACCGCGTCGACATCGTCGGGCTCGACGAGGCGATGGCCGCGAACGTGCGCACGTCGCTGTCGCTGACCGATGCGATCGGCAAGGACGTCCCCGGGCGGCGGCTCGGCTATCTGGTGCGCACCGCGCAGGACGAGACCCGCGAGGCGCTGGAGCCGTTCGGCCTCTATTCGCCTGACATCGCCATCGAGCGCACGCGCGGCGGCGACGCCACGGTGGTGACGATCACCGTCAAACCTGGCGTGCCGATCAAGGTGCGCGACGCCGATATCGCGATCCTCGGCGAGGGCGGCGGCGATCGCTATCTGAAGCAAGATCTCGGCGCGTTCACGCCGCGCAGCGGCGACGTGTTCAATCACGCGCTCTACGAGGCCAGCAAGCTGCGCATCACACGGCGGCTGTCCGAACGCGGCTATTTCGACAGCGAGCAGACCGCGCGCCGCGTCGAGGTCACGCGCGCGGCCAACGCCGCCGACATCGAACTGGTGTGGCACAGCGGCGACCGCTACGACATGGGCACGACCACGTTCACGCAGCAGCCAACGCCGATCATCCGCGACGGCGTGCTCGACAAGCTGGTGTACTGGAAACCCGGCCAGTATTACCACCAAGGCCGCCTCGACCGACTGCGCAAGTCGCTGGTCGCACTCGACTACTTCAGCCGCATCGACATCCAGGCGCATCCGGAAGACGCCGTCGACCAGCAGGTGCCGATCGACGTGACGCTGACGCCCGCCAAGCGCAGCATCTACACCGCGGGCCTGAGCTACGGCACCGAAAGCGGCGCCGGCATCCGCCTCGGCGTCGAGCGACGCTACGTCAACGACCGCGGCCACAAGGCGCTCGCCCAGCTCGACTACGCGCAAAACCGCAAATCGCTGACCCTGCAGTACCGCATCCCGGCGTTTGCGTGGCTCGACGGCTGGTACACCGCGAGCCTGCAGGCGGTCGACGAACGCAGCGATTACATCGACGATCGCCGGATCGAGTTTGTCGGCAGCCGCAGCGGCCAGTTCAACCGCAACCTCAATCTGGTCGCGTCGATCCACGCTTTGCGCGAGCGCTATGCCTTTGTGCCGGTCGACCTCGCGCCCGGCGCGCCGGTGCCGTATGCCTATGCGACCTACACCTATCCGGAGCTGCGCGCCGAATACATCGACGTCGACGATCGCATCTTTCCGCGCCGCGGCATCGGTGGTTCGCTGTCGCTCGGCGGCGGGGTCGAAGGCGTCGGCTCGGATTCGAGCTTTGCGCAGTTGCGCGCGCGCGCGACGTGGTTCAAGAGCGTCGGCGACAACCACCGGCTGATCGTGCGTGGCGAACTCGGCCACACCTTCACCGGCCAGACCGTCGACCTGCCGCCGAGCCTGCGCTATTACGCCGGCGGCGACCGCAGCATCCGCGGCTACGAATACCGCGAAGTCGGCCCGCGCATCCCGGCGATCCCCGGGCGCGGGGCGTACTCGCTCGGCGCGAAGAGTCTGCTCACCACGAGCATCGAGTTCGAGCGTTACTTCACGCCGACGATCGGCGCGGCGGTGTTTGTCGACAGCGGCGACGCCTTCGACGGCGGCTCGCCCGAGCTGCGCACCGGCGTCGGCATCGGCGCGCGCTACAGGTCGCCGGTGGGCCCGATCAAGCTCGATCTCGCGCGCGGGCTCGATGATCCGGATTCGGGGTTTACCGTGGGCTTGAGCATCGGAGCCGATTTTTGAGCGCCGCCATCGACACCGTCGACGAATCGCCAGCCGCGCGCCGCCTCCGCCTGCTG
>JBOHYD010000298.1:0-8409 GCA_050737635.1 Luteimonas sp.
AGGGCATCGTGCTCAACGAGCCGTCGGTGGTCGCGGTGCGCCAGGATCGCAACGGCAGCGGCCACCGCACGGTGGCGGCGGTGGGCACCGCGGCCAAGCAGATGCTCGGCCGCACGCCCGGCAGCATCACCACGATCCGGCCGATGAAGGATGGCGTGATCGCCGATTTCACCTACACCGAGGAGATGCTCAAGTACTTCATCCGCAAGGTGCACAAGTCGCGCTTCCTGCGGCCGAGCCCGCGGGTGCTGATCTGCGTACCCTGCGGCTCGACCCAGGTCGAGCAACGCGCGATCAAGGAATCGGCGATGGAAGCCGGCGCGCGCGACGTGTCGCTGATTGAGGAGCCGATGGCCGCGGCGATCGGCGCCGGCATGCCGGTGACCGAGGCCCGCGGCTCGATGGTGGTCGACATTGGCGGCGGCACCACCGAGGTCGCGGTGATCGCGCTGAGCGGCATTGTCTACGCGCAGTCGGTGCGCATCGGCGGCGACCGCTTCGACGAGGCGATCATCAACTACCTGCGTCGCCATCACGGCATGCTGATCGGCGACACCACCGCCGAGCGCGTCAAACTCGAGATCGGCTGCGCCTACCCGCAGGAGCGCGTGGTCGAAATGGAAGTCTCCGGCCGCCACTTGGCCGAGGGCGTGCCGAAGATGGTCAAGATCAGCTCCAGCGAAGTGCTCGACGCGCTGCGCGAGCCGCTGAGCGGCATCGTCAGCGCAGTGCGTCAGGCGCTCGAGCAGACCCCGCCGGAGCTGTGCGCGGACGTCGCCGAGCTTGGCATCGTGCTGACCGGCGGCGGCGCGTTGCTGCGCGACCTCGACCGCTTGCTCAGCGAAGAAACCGGCCTGCACGTACAGGTCGCCGACGACCCGCTGACCTGCGTCGCGCGCGGCGGCGGCCGCGCGCTGGAACTGCTCGACACCCACGGCAACGAGTTTTTTGCGTATGAGTGATTGAGCAGGGAATCGGAAACGGGGAGTCGGGAATGGGTCGAGCCAGACATCCTCTGCTGATTGGCGTGCGCCCTGTCCCGATCGGCATCTGCGTCGACGATAGTCGCGGCATGCATACGACGACGCTCTGTCCGCCGCACTTCCCGATTCCCGACTCCCGATTCCCGGCTTGACCTTGCCCGCCTACGCCAGCCCCGCGCCACACCGCAGCACCGGCGACGTCGCCGGCACGCTGCGTCTGCTGGCGTATCTGGCGGTGTCGATGGCACTGATGGTGCTCGACCATCGCGGCGGCTGGCTCGGGCAGGTCCGCGCGCAGGCCAATGTCGCGGTGCAGCCGCTGTGGTGGCTGGCCGGTCTGCCGGCGCGGCTCGGCGACAGCGTGCGCGACGACGCCGCCACGCGCACGCGGCTGGTGCAAGACAATCGCCGCCTGCGCAACGCGCTGCTGGTCAGCAGCGCGCGGCAGGCGCGGCTGCAGAGCGCCGCAGCCGAAAACGAGCGCCTGCGCGGCCTGCTCGGTGCCGCACAGCGCGGCCGCCTCGACGTGCAGCTGGCGCCGATCCTCGACATCGATCTCGACCCGACCCGCCAGCGGCTGATCCTCGACGCCGGCAGCCGCCACGGCGTGCGACTGGGCCAGAGCGTGATCGACGCCGGCGGACTGGTCGGGCAGATCATCGCCGTCACCCCGATCACCGCCACCGTGCTGCTGCTCACCGACCCCGACCATGCGGTGCCGGTCGCGGTCGCGCGCAACGGCGTGCGCCTGCTCGCCTATGGCCGTGGCCGCAGCGACCGCCTGGAGCTGGCCAATATCCCGCTATCGGGCGACGTCAAGGTCGGCGACACGATCCTCACCTCGGGCATCGGCGGCCGCTTCCCGCCGGGCTTTCCGGTCGGCACCGTCGCCACCTTGCGCGCCGACGACAGCCGCGCATTCTTGATCGGCGACCTCATCCCCGCCGCGCAGCTCGATCGCGGGCGGGATGTGCTGTTGCTGAGGAATGTGGTGATAGAACGCCGGGATTCGGGGGGACTGGGGACTGGGGGCTCGGGACTGGGGACTCGGGACTCGGCCACAAACACGAAGGACGCGAAGGAAGGCATGGCGGTGGCACAGGGCGCGTTGCGGTCATCGGTGCCTTTGGAGTCGCCTTCACCCTCGGCCACCATTGCAAACACCCCCCCCCGAGTCCCGAGTCCCGAGTCCCGGCCGCCGCGAGGCGGCGGCCATGACCCGCACCCGCCGTGCCTGGCTGCTGCCGGTGAGCCTGCTGCTGGCGCTGCTGCTGGGGCTGCTGCCGCTACCGGCCGACGTGCAGCCGCTGCGGCCGTATTGGCTGGCGCTGGTGATGGCGTACTGGTTGATCGAGGAGCCCGAGCACGTCGGTGTCGGTTTTGCGTTTGCGATCGGACTGATCGGCGACCTCACGTTCGGCGGCGTCCTCGGCGAGCAGGCGCTGCGTCTGGTGGTGATGGCGTTCATCCTGCAGCGCTTCCGCTCGCAGCTGCGGTTTTTCCCGCTACTGCAGCAGGCGCTGGCGATCGGCGGGCTGCTGCTCAACGACCGTGTGGTCAGCACCGCGGTGCATCTCGCCCTCGGCGAGCCGCAGCTGCCATGGGCGTACTGGTGGGCACCGTTGCTCGGCATGGTGCTGTGGGCACCGCTATTCTTGATGCTCGACGCGCTGCGCATCAGCCCGCGCAAGGCTTGATCCATGCATCGCATGCCCCGCCAGCAGCACATCCGCGACGTCGCCGCCGACATCGCGCGGTTCAAAATGCGCGCGCTGATCGGCTTTGTGGTGGTGGTGCTGTCGCTCGGCGGGCTCGGGCTGTGGTACTTCAAGCTGCAGGTGTTCGATCACGCCGACTACGCGCGGCGCTCGCAGGCCAACCGCATCAAGCCGCGCCCGGTGGTGCCCGCGCGCGGGCTGATTTACGACCGCCGCGGCCGCATCGTCGCCGACAACGTGCCGGCGTTCCGCCTCGACGTGGTGCCCGAGGACGCAGGCGACCCGCAGCGACTGGTCGCCGAACTGTCCCAGCTGATCGCGCTGTCGCCCGAGGACATCGCGCAGTTCGAGCGCGTGCGCAAGGCCAACCGCAGCTTTCGCCCGGCGACGCTCAAGCTGCGCCTCAGCGACGACGAGATCGCGCGCTTCGCGGTCGACCAGTGGCGGTTCCCCGGGGTCAGCATCGAACCGTATCTGACCCGCCGCTACCCGTACGGCGACCTGCTCGCGCACGAGATCGGCTACGTCGGCCGCACCGACGACAAGGACATCGCCGCGTTCGGCAAGGGCCACGCGGTCTACACCCACACCGGCCGCGCCGGCATCGAGCGCTATTACGACGCCATCCTGCGCGGCAAGGTCGGCTACGAGGAAGTCCGCACCAATGTCGAAGGCCGCCCGCTCGGCCGCGTCGGCCGGGTACCGGCGGTGGCCGGGGCCGATCTGCGCCTGGGCATCGATCTCGACCTGCAGCGCACCCTGGCCGAGGCCTTCGCCGACAACGACGGCTCGGCGGTGGCGATCGACCCGCGCAGCGGCGAGATCCTGGCGATGATCAGCCTGCCGAGCTACGACCCCAACTTGTTTGTCAACGGCATCTCCAACGTCCAATACCGCGCGCTGATCGACAACCCGTCGCGGCCGCTGTTCAACCGCAACGTGCTCGGCGGCGGCCCGCCAGGCTCGACGATCAAGCCGTTCATGGCGCTGGCCGGGCTGGAGAGCGGCCTGCGCACGCCGCAGGACCGGGTCTTCACTACCGGTGAGTTCCGCATCCCCGGCCAAAAGCGCGGCTACCGCGACGCCCACCGCGGCAGCGGCTGGATCGACATGCGCAAGTCGATCGCACAGTCGGTCAACTACTACTACTACCAGCTTGCCTACGAGATGGGCGTCAAGCGGCTGGACGCGCACATGACGCGCTACGGCTTCGGTCAGCCGACCGGCATCGACATGATCGGCGAGAACGGCGGCGTGGTGCCGTCGCCGCAGTGGAAGGCCAAGCACAGTCGCGAGCCCTGGTACCCGGGCGAAACCGTCATTGCCGGCATCGGCCAGGGCTACTGGATCGCCACCGTGCTGCAACTCGCGCAAGGCACCGCGGCGATCGCCGCCAACGGCGTGCGCCATCGTCCGCATCTGGTGCGCGACCGCCGCGACGGTTTCGACACGCCGTGGACCGCGATCGCACAGCCGGCGCCGCGGTCGCTGACCGGCAACCGCGAGCACATCGCGGTGGTCCGCGGTGGCATGGAAGGCACCATCTACGATCCCGGCGGCACCGGCCGCGCGATGGCGGTCGGCGCGGCGTACCGGATGGCCGGCAAGACCGGCACCGCGCAGAAAGTCAGCCGCAAGGGCAACGTCAGCGCCGATCCGCGCAGCCTGCCGCTGCACCTGCGCCATCAGGCGTGGTTTGTCGGCTACGCGCCGGCCGACGCGCCGACCATCGCGATCGCAGTGATGGTCGAGCACGGCGGCTACGGCGGCACGACCGCGGCACCGATCGCACGCAAGGTGTTTGATGCCTGGCTGCTGGGGAAGCTGCCGGAAGGGCCGGGACAGCCGGGACTCGGGACTCGGGACTCAGGACTCGGAAACAACGAAAGACTTTCGACAAGCCCTGCGCAAAACATCGAGAACAACTCCGTAGCAGCCGCGCCAGGCATTGCGGCGGCGGCCGTCGCCAATGCATCTCCCGCCGCAGTGCCCGTACCGAGCTCCCTGTCCCGAGTCCCGAGTCCCCGCATTGCGAGTCCCGAGTCCCGAGTCCCGGTGGCTCCTTGAACACCATCCTCCACTGGTTACTGGAGCTGCTGCAACGCTTCACGCGCACGCTCGACTGGTCGCTGTGCGCGGCATTGGCGGCGCTGATGGCGATCGGCCTCGCGGTGCTGTACAGCGCCGGCGGTCAGGCGCCGCCGCTGATGATCGCCCAGGGCGCGCGCTATGGCGTCGGGCTGGCGGCGATGTGGGGACTGTCGCGGCTGTCGCCGCTGCAGCTGCGCAGCATCACGCCACTGGCCTACGCCGCGACCCTGGTGCCGCTGCTGCTGGTGATCGCGATCGGCACCGGCAAGTACGGACGCTCGTGGCTCGACCTGAGGTTCTTCTACTTCCAGCCCGCCGAACTGCTCAAGCTGACCTTGCCGATGATCGCGGCGTGGCATCTGCATCGCCAGCCGCTGCCGCCGCGCGTCGGCGCGGTGCTGGTGTGCGTCGCACTCATCGCCGTGCCGACTGCGTTGATCCTGATGCAGCCGGATTTCGGCACCGCGATGCTGGTCGCGATCAGCGGCGCGTTCGTGCTGTTTCTCGCCGGCCTGTCGTGGTGGTGGTTTGCGGTGGCTGCCGGAGGCATCGCGGCAGCGGCGCCGGTGGCGTGGTTGTGGCTGCTGCGTCCCTACCAGAAGGACCGCATCCTCACTTTTCTCAACCCCGAATCCGACCCGCTCGGCACCGGCTGGAACATCATCCAGTCGAAGATCGCGATCGGCTCCGGCGGCATCAGCGGCCAGGGCTGGGGCCAGGGCTCGCAGTCGCATCTCGACTATCTGCCCGAGCACACCACCGACTTCATCTTCGCGGTGCTGGCGGAGGAATTCGGCTGGCTCGGCGTGGTCACCGTGCTGGCGCTGTATCTGTTTGTCGTCGGCCGCTGCCTGTGGATCGCCGCCGAGGCGCGCGACAGCTACTCGCGGCTACTCGCCGGCAGCCTGGGGTTGGCGTTCTTCGTCTACGTGATCGTCAACGGCGGCATGATCGCCGGCCTGCTGCCGGTGGTCGGCGTGCCGATGCCGCTGCTCAGTTACGGCGGCACCGCCGCGGTGTCGCTACTCGCCGGCATCGGCGTGGTGATGGCGGTGCGCAATCACCGGCCGGTGCATGCGTGAAAGTCAGGAATAGGGAATAGGGAATCGCGAAGCCGGGACGCTGTCCGCTGCAGAGCCGTCATCCCCGCGAACGCGGGGACCCATGCCCGCGGTGCCATCGCAGCCGCACCGCGCGATCGTGTTGCCACGCCCTAGCGGAGAACGGCGCGCCTCCCGACGACGCCTGAACCTTGCCCCGGTTTCGAGCGCTTCAACCTGCATCCGACGCTTCCGTCTCCCGGTTTTTCGGCACCTGCGTGATAACCTCGCCGGCGATGATTCGACGCCATGTTGCCCCGTTTTTGACCGCCGCCGCACTGCCGTTCGCGCTCGCCGCGTGCGCAACCCAGATGCCGCCGCCATCGCCGGCTGCTGCTGTGTCCGCACCGCAGCCCACACCGGTCGCCATCGCGTCCGCGCTGTTGCCGCCGGTGCCGCAGCCGCCCGAGCGCCCGCTCGCGCCAATGTCGGTAACCGATCCGGCGATCGCGCTCGACCAGCGCATCGCCGCCTTCGTCGATTACACATCGCAAACCTACGACATCGCTCCGCCGACCATCCGCGCAGCACTCGCGCAGGCGGTCTACAGGCAGCCGATCATCGACGCGATCACCCGGCCCGCCGAAGCCGTCAAACCGTGGCGCGACTACCGGCCGATCTTCATGACCGACGCGCGCATCGACGGCGGCCGCGCGTTCTACGCCGCCAACCGCGCCGCGCTCGACGACGTCGCCACGCGCACCGGCGTGCCGGCGGAGTTCATCGTCGCGATCATCGGCGTCGAAACCAGCTACGGAAAGATCACCGGCAACTACCGGGTAATCGATGCGCTGTACACGCTGGCGTTCTGGCACCCCAAGCGCGCGCCGTTCTTCGCCGGCGAGCTCGCGCAGTTGTTCGCGCTGACCGAGACCGAGCCGCAGCTCGATCCGCTGACGCTGAAAGGCAGTTATGCCGGCGCGATGGGCATGGGCCAGTTTATGCCGTCGAGCTACCGCAACTGGGCCGCCGATGGCGACGGCGACGGCCGTCGCGACCTGCTCGCGCACACGCCGGACGTGTTCGCGTCGATCGCCAATTATTTTGTCGTGCACGGCTGGCAGCGCGGCGGCCCGGTGGTCGCACGCGCTTGGCGCGACGCCGACGCCGCCGACTTCGTGCCGCCGTCGCTCGACCCGGTCTATCCGCTCGCCGATCTCGCCGCGCGCGGCTACCGGCCGCAGCCCGGCCAACCAACGACCGACGGCGCGACACTGCTGTCGCTCGACGGCGAGCTGGGGCGCGAGTACTGGCTCGGCTACCGCAACTTCTTCGTCATCACTCGCTACAACCGCTCGCCGATGTACGCGCTCGCCGTGACCCAGCTGGCGCAGGCGATCCGCGCCGCGCCCGCGCCGTGAGCGGCATCGCTGCCAGGCGCGCGTCGGCGCTGCTGCTGTTGATGATGATGATGATGATGCTCGCGGCCTGCGGCGGCCTGCCGAAAAAACCATCGCCGCCGCCGCTTGCAAAAACCGGTCAGGCGTCGGTGCCGCCGGCATCGCCCGGCAGCCCGCGCAAAGTCTCGCCCTACGCGCCCGCGCAGGAAGATCCTGAAAAGCGTGGCGACTACACCCGCGGCGGCCTGTATGCGCCGCACATCGCCGACAGCGCGCCGACCGCGCCGATCGACGTCGACGCCATTCCCGAGCCGGACGTCGTCGACGAGCCGCTGGCCAAATACGGCAACCGATCGCCGTACACCGTGATCGGCAAGTCCTACCGCGTGCGCGACACCGCCAAGGGCTATAACGAGACCGGCACGGCCTCGTACTACGGCAACAAGTTCCACGGCCGCCGTACATCGAACCAGGAGGTCTACGACATGTACGCCTTCACCGCTGCGCACCGCACATTGCCGCTGCCGAGTTTCGCGCGGGTCACCCACCTCGACAGCGGCAAATCGGTGGTGGTGCGCGTCAACGACCGTGGCCCGTTCCACGACGGCCGGCTAATCGATCTAAGCTACGCCGCCGCAGTCAAGCTCGGCATCCATCCGCGTGGCACCGGCCGCGTCGAGGTGGTCGGCCTCAGTCCTGGCGAGCGCCCTCTTCCGAGCGCGGCGCGCCAAGACGCCGCGACCTCTGCCCGTGCCGCCAACGCATCGCATACGCCTCCTGCATCGCTCGCGTCACATACCATCGCCAACGGTGCCCTGACCCTCCCACCCGGCGTCCGCATCGCCACCGGCAAGCCGCAGCCGATGCCGCCGACCGCGATCGACAGGTTGGTCCATGCGCTGCCGATCGCCACCGCTGCGGCCGCCGAGCGCGATCCGGCACCGCAAGCGAGTCCGCCGCGCGCCGAACCATTGCCGGCATCGGCCGCTGCGGCGCTTGCGACCGCGGCAACGGCGACCGCAGCGACCGCAGCGACCGCACCCGGCAGCGACCTCGACTGGCGCTTCGACATGCGCCGCGACGGCCATGCGATGACCGCCGACCAGTTCGATGCGTGGATGACCTCGCGGCGCGCGCGCGTGGCCACCGGCAAGGCCGGCCCGCCCGATCCTTACGG
>JBOHYD010000299.1:0-10263 GCA_050737635.1 Luteimonas sp.
CCCAGCGCCCGCACAGGCGCCACGGCGGCGCCGGAGGGCGGCTACGAGGCCGACCCCGACCGGCTGAACTACCAGCGCGAGGCCGCTCGCGACAAGCGCGCCAGCGCGATGCAGCGCGAGCTCGAGCTTGCCCGCGAGGCCGGCGATCTCCTGCACGCGGCCGACGTCACGAACCGCATCGCCCACCACGTGCGGCAAGCGCTCGATGTGCTGGCCTCGCGCCGGCGCCGCCTCGCGCCGACGCTCGCGCTTGAGACGGATCCGCGCCGCATCGAGCAGTTGCTCGAAGAGTCGGACCGGGAGTTCTGCAAGGCGCTCGCTGGCCTGGCCATGCCGAAGCCCGACGACCAGGCGGAGGCCGCGTGAGTTTTGACGACGCCGACTTCGTCGACCTACTCGGAAACGCCGAGGACATCGTCGACCAGGCGTGGGCGAAGGCCTGGCTGCCGCGGGCCCCGCTCACGATCAGCATGTGGTCCGAGCTCTACCGCGTCCTGCCCGAGGCAAGCTCGGCCGAGCCGGGCCCGTGGCGCAACACTCGCAACCCACACCTGGTCGAGATCATGGATGTGCTGTCGCCCAGCCATCCGGCCGAGAAGATCGTCTTCAAGAAGCCGACGCAGGTCGGCGGCACCGAAGTGCTGATCAACGCCATCGGGCACAACATGTGCCACGACCCCGGCCCGATCATGCTGCTGGTGCCCGGCATTGATCTCGCCGAACGGCACAGCAAGCAACGCATCGCGCCGTCGATCGAGGCAAGCCCGGAATGGAGCCGAGTCGTCCCGCCGGCGCGCAGTCGCGACAGCGGCAACACCGTGCGTGCGAAAGAGTTCCCCGGCGGCATCCTGGTCATCGCGACAGCCAACAGTTCGGTGGCTGTGCGCTCGATGCCGGTCCGGTACCTGTACTGCGACGAGGTCGACGAGTTCCTGCGCAACCTCAACGGCCAGGGCAGCGCACTCGAAGCTGCTATCCGCCGCACCGGCACATACCAGGGCCGCCGGAAGATCTATCTCTGCAGTTCGCCCACGATCAAGGGCGACAGCATCATCGACGACGAGTACGAGGCCAGCGACCAGCGCGAGCGACACGTCCCATGCCCGCACTGCGAACGCTTGCAGGTCCTGCGCATGGACAACCTGCAGGACGACGGCACGTATCTGTGCGAGCACTGCGGTAAGGCGATCGAGGAAACACACAAGGACTGGGTGTTTGAGCGTGGCGTGTGGATTGCCCGTTTCCCCGAACGCGACGTGCCGGGTTTCCACCTCAATGCGCTGTACGCGCCGTATCGCCTCGGCGAGTCGTGGTTGTACATCGCCGGCGAGCGTGCCAAGGCGAAAGCGGATCCATCGAAGCAAGTCACGTTCACGAACACCTACGAGGGCCTGGCCTTCGAGGGCGAGCGCCAGCAGGCCGACCCGGACGTCATTGCGGCGCGTGCCGAACCTGGGCGACACCGCGGCCGAGTTCCACGTGGTTCGCTGGTGCTGACTATCGGCGTCGACTGCCAGCACGATCGATTCGAGGCCCAGGTGATCGGCTGGGGCCGTGGCCAACGCGCATCGGTTGTCGACTACGACGTGATCCCCGGCGATCCCTCGACGCCTGAAGGATACGCCGAGCTCGACGCCTGGCTAATGCGCAGCTACCGCAATTGCGGCGGCGCGATGATGATCGGCGAGGCGGTCGCGATCGACGGCGGCAACTGGACCGAGATGGTCGCGCAGTTCGTGAAGTCGAAGGTGCTGCGCTCTGGCCAGTCGCGCCTGGTGCAGGTCGCAGGCGGATTCCGCCCGCAGAAGCTCTACGTGGTGCGCGGCCGCTCCGCGAAATCGGAGCGCGTCGTGTACAAGCCGGCGAAGACCGAAGTCAACGATCGCGACCGCACCATCGCGCGGAGCGTGGGCGTGTGGGGCGTCGGTACCGACGTGGCCAAGCACATCCTGTTCGGCCGGCTAACCGCGGACGCGAATCCGGAGACCGATGTGGAGCGTCGCATGCTCCGGTTCCCTGGCGGCCAGGGCGAGCCTTTCGATCCGCTGAAGCCCGATCCTGGCCAGCTGACACCCGAGTACTACAAGGGCCTGACAGTCGAGTACTACGACCTCAACGCGAAGCGCTGGATCACGCCGAAGGGCGCACGCAACGAATCCTTCGACACGATGGTGTACGCGTACTGGGCCGCGCTCAGTCCCGCGGTGCGCCTGGACATGATCCGTGACCATGAGTGGACGGTGCTGGAAGAGCGCCTCGAGCCAGCGGTCGACCTCTTCAGTCCCGCGCCTGATTCGGATTCCCGTGAAACATCGCCTTTGCCGGCACCGGCACCGGTGACGAAACCGGCCGGGGCGGATTCCCGTGAAACACAACGACAACAGCGCAGGCCGATGGGTGTGGGTGGGCGCGAGGAGTGGATGCTGTGACAAAACGAAACGGCACGTCGCGCGATCTGCGCGCCGAGATCACAGAGGCCTTGATGCGGGATGTCGGGGTTAGCGAGCGTATGGCGCAGCCTTTCGTCGAATCCATCATGGCGTGCTTCGCCGGGGACCGGCCGTATTTCCCGGCGAAGGAACGTCGTTATCCGATGCTCGAGATCAGGGCGTCACTTGAGAGCGGTGTATCCGTTAGCCGGGTGCTTCAGGACTTTGAAATATCTCGCCGGACCCTGCACGACCTTTTCCCTGGGGGGCTTCCAAAACCTGACCGCTCGCGGCGGAAGGGGCCTTGAGATGTTGACAACTGCGCCAGTTCGGGAGCAGGCTTTCCCCGTCGCCGCACAATCGGCGACCGGGATTGGCGTCCCGTACACAAGGCGCACCAGCGCCCATCGTCCGATGTCGGCGCTTTTTTTGGCCCAGGCGATGGGTCACCTGCTTTATGGCGGGCGGTGTGCGGGGGCCTTCGGGCCCGCCGGTGCCTTGTGGCCGGTACGCCAACCGTGCACCGTCCGTCTCCCTTACTTGGCGTTGGGGTGGCGGACTCCTAACTACACAAGGAGCCCATCATGAACACCGCCCGTCGTTTTTCACCCGCGCCCGACCTGGATGCGTTGGCCCGGTTCGTCGACACGATCGATGCCGTGGCATCGCAGCCTGCTGCTGGCAATGCACCGCCTGCCGACACGTTCCGGCAATGCCTTGCCGACATGACGGCAGAACAGGGCGCGTCCGGCGTGCGCTGGCGCAACACGAGCCTTCCGCTGGACCTGCAGGGCCGCGTGGCCTCGCTCGATCGCTGTGCCTATGCCATCGATGGACTGAGCCGCCTCTGGCTGGCCAGCAACCAGGCGGCCGAGGTGGACGGCGACGGTGCCGGCCTCGGCAACTACCTGCAGGAGATGATCGGCTACGGCGTGCTGGAACTCGCACAGCAGGCATGCCGCTGCATCGGCGACATTGTCGAGTCGTATCCGGAGCAAGCGGCGTGACTGCGCTCATCATTGCGAACACTCAGATCCGCCAAGACGTGGTTGGCCGCTACTGCCTGAACGATCTTCACCAAGCCAGCGGCGGAGAGTCCCGCCATAGACCGGGCAACTGGCTGATGCTGGAAAAGACGAAAGAGCTGATTGCAGAGGTGCAAAACCCTTCCGGAATCCCAGGAGGCGTTGCTGGGATTCCAGCAACGGGTGAGCCGGTGGTGACCCTACAGGGCGGCCTCATTCAGGGGACCTACGCTGTCAAAGAATTGGTATACGCCTACGCCATGTGGATCAGCGCGGCCTTCCACCTGCATGTGATCCGTGCCTACGACGCCCTGGTCATGGCCAGCATCGAGGAAGCTGCGCCGACACTGCTGGCTGGCCCGCAGCACCGCGCCGACCAGCTGGTCGGTGCTGGCCGCATTTTCAGCGCCGCGTTGCGCACGGCGCGTGCCATGCGTATGCCGCCGCAACGGGCAATGCTGGCGGCGTTCGAATGCGCACGCCGTAACGCAGGGGTGGATTGGCTGGAGGAACTGGACGCTGGCGATCTGCTTGCTTCGGCTTGGGGCGCCGCCGCCGGCGATATTGAATTCGGCAAGCGCATCGCCGATTGGGTGGAAGGCCGCAACGATATCGGTAGCCGAGAAATCATCGCCGGCGCCGATCTCGGTGATGCGGATGATCGCGCCTTGCAGATGCGTGTGGCTGATGTGATGCGCGAACTGGGTTGGCGAAAAGTCAGGCCTCGTTACGGCGGATTCCAGCCGTCCCGGTGGCTGTGGCGCCGGGCTTTTGATTCGTGATGCGATAGATTGAATCATCAGGCCTTCAACAGCGTCGCGCGTTATGGCGGCAAAGGGATGCCTTTTTGGGCACACATGGTCCTTGTGACCTCTTCAGATCCGCTCATACCCATAGGGGCGGCGAGAAGTTTCCCGGTCGTGTCTTTGAATATCATCCCATTGAAGGCTCTATAGCCCACGTACGCGCCCATGCTGTTCTTGGCATTTACTAGTCCGCACATGTCTTCTCCTTTAACCTTGACGCTATCAAAGCGTGCGCTTTCTGCGTCGAGCAAATCCCTTTCCATTGCTTTCCGAATGGCCGCAATTTCCTTTGATGTTGCGTCACGCACGGATGTTTGAGCACCAGCCCCACTGGCCAGCGTGAAAGCGATGACCAGTGCCATGGTCTGATAGAGCTTCATTGCGATTCTCCTAAGCTATCTCCATGCCACTGCCTTTGCAGAGAGGGCCGGAGTCAAAGCTAGAAAATACATGCTGTGCGCGTTTTTGGCAAAAACGCGCACAAAGTAATTTCAAGGTCTTTTGTAATCAATCACTTGCAGAGGCAGGTGTGCGCGTTTTTGCCTAGATGTTGCACGGCTGGAACAGGAACCTGTTCCTATGCCGACGCCCAACGAAATCCTGCTCGAGGAATACCGCGCCGCCGAGATCAAGATCCTAAAGGGTCAATCGGTGCGCTTGGGTGATCGCGAATTGCGTTATGCCGATCTCGAAACAATCCGTAAGGAACGGCGTCTTCTGGAGCGGGCAGTAGCGAACGAACAAAGCGGCGGACGCCCAGGATTCGCGACTGCCGACTTCGGCGGGGTGACCTGATGGGTAGCGCGGACACCGCCCGCCAGCGCCTGCTGGAAACCATCCCGGTCGATCGCGCCGCGCGGTCGATCACGCAGATGTCCGACGCCAAGGTCAGTGCCCGCGCCCACGAAGTCACCCGCCCCAGCCGCGCCCGCAAGTTGGCCCGCGATTGGGGCAGCGGCAACGCGATCGTCGGGATGGACGCCAAGCAGCTGCGAGACCAGGCGCGCCACCTTGAGCGCGATCTGGACCTGGCGCGCAACGCGATCAACATCCTGGTGCAGAACACGGTTGGTTCCGGCATCGACGTGCTGTCCGCGCCGCGCAAACCTGGCGGCGAGATCGACCGTGTGCTGGCGCAGGAGATCGACGATCTGTGGGATGACTGGTGGGACAAGCCGGAAGTCACCGGCATGCACGACTACGGTCGTTGCCAGCAGCTGCTCGCCCGTAGTTGGTTTCGCGACGGCGAGGCTTACTACCAAGATCTAATCGGGCCGGTCGTAGGCCTCAACTACGACACTGCCGTGAGGTACGCGATCGAGATGCTTGAGGCGGACATGCTGCCTCTCGACTTCACCGATCCCGGTCGGAAAATCCTGCAAGGCGTGGAGCGCAACGACTGGGGGCGTGTCCTCGCTTATCACCTCTACAAATATCACCCCGGCGATGTGCTGGGTTTCAACCTGGAAACGAAGCGGGTTAGTGCTGACCGCATGCACCAGGTCGCGCTGATCGACCGCCTGCACCAGGTGCGCGGCCTTTCAGTGCTCGCGTCGTCGATGTCGCGATTTGAGGACGTCAAGGACTACGAAGAATCCGAGCGCATCGCGGCGAAGGTGGCCGCGTCGATGTGCGCCTTCATCAAGAAGGGCGAGAACGGCGGCGGTGCGACCAGTGGCGCGTTGATCGTCGAACCGAACGGCGACCAAGTGCGCGAACTGCGCATGACGCCGGGTGCGATTTTCGACGAGCTCCTGCCGGGCGAAGACGTCGGCACGATCGCCAGCAACCGACCCAATCCGAACGCTGCGACCTGGCGCAAGGAGCAACTGCGCGCCGCCGCTGGCGGCGTCGGTGTGAGCTACAGCAGCTTGTCCCTCGACTACAACGGCACCTACAGCGCCCAGCGCCAGGAACTTGTCGAGAAGTGGGGCGGTTACCTGATGCTCGCCGAAAGCTTCATCGCGCAGCAGGTACGCCCGACGCGTAAGCGCTTCATCGAGGCGTGCGTGCTTGATGGCCTTATCAAGTTGCCGCGCACCTGGGAAATGCGCCACTTGATGGCGTCGACTTACGTGCGGCCAATGATGCCGTGGATCGATCCGGTCAAGGAAGCAATGGCTCGCGGCGAGTACGAGGATCGTGGCTGGGCATCGCCGCAGCAGAACGCGCTTGCCCTCGGTAACAACCCGAACGAAGTGCTCCAACAAACCGCCGACTGGCACAAGCAGCGCGACGCACTGCAGCTGGGCGACGCTGCCCCGACCAACGATCCGACTGCTCGCGCCGCAAAGCGTGATGCGGTCGTTCGTTCCACGCTCCTGGAGAAAAGCTGATGAAGCGCAATCACCTGTCTGCCGCCCTTGCCATTGCGATCGCGGCTTCTGCCGCTGCCGGGCCTGTGGCCACCATCCCCGGCCGTCTGGAGATTATCTCCAAGGGCGACGACACCGCCGAGCTCCTGATCTACGGCGACATCGGTGACAGCTGGTGGGGTGAGTCGGTCGCGGCGATCGACGTCGTGAAGCAACTCAACGAGATCACCGCCACCACGATCGAAGTCCGCATCAACAGCTACGGCGGCAGCGTCACGGATGGCCTGGCCATCTACAACGCACTGAAGCGCCACAAGGCGACGATCAACGTCACCATCGACGGAATTGCCGCCTCGATCGCTAGCGTCATCGCATGCGCCGGCAACAAGGTCCAGATGGCCGCGAACACGATCCTCATGGTGCATGCGCCGTGGGGCGGTGCGTGGGGCAACGTCCGCGACCTGGAGGCTTACATCGACGTGCTCAAGGTGATGGAGGGTTCCATCGCCTCGAGCTATGCGGCCAAGACAGGCAAGACCGTCGACGCGATGCTCCTGCTGCTGCGCGATTACCAGGACCACTACTACACCGCGGCCGAAGCCAAAGAGCTCGGCTTCTGCGACGTCATCACCGAGGACGCGCAAACCGAAGAGGCCGCCGAGAACGCAAAGGCAAAGGTCGCCGCGCAGGCGGCATTCGCGCCATACCTGGAGCGGATGCCCGAACGCATCGCTGCCGCTTTCCGCCTTGCGCCGAAGGATAGCCAGCCCGGCTCCGTCCAGATCGTCAACGTCCTCGATTCCACTGGGATCGCGGCTGCCCTTGCAAAGAACACGCCGGCGGTTGCCGGCGCCCTACCGCCGGCGGTCGCCGGTAACACCACTGGAGACGTCGAAATGACTGAAGAAGAGAAGAAGGCGGCCGCCAAAGCCCGAGACGAAGCTCTCGCCGCGCTGCGCACCCGCAACACCGAGATCCTGGACATGGCCAAGCCGCACATGGGCAACGCCGACGTCAAGGCCTACGTCGAGAAGATCATCGCCGAAGCGGATCCCGCCGTAACCCCGGCTAACGTTGGCAAGCACATCCTTTCGCTGATGGCAAACGGTGCCGGCCCGCTCAACGGCAACGCCGGCGTCGTGGCCGGTGCCGATCAGCGCGACCTGACCCGCAAGGCGATGTGCAACGCGATCGAAGCACGCGTCGGCTTCGCGAAGGTCGAGGGCGACAATCCGTATCGCGGCTTCACGATGGTCGACCTGGCTCGCGAGAGCCTGGTGCAGGCCGGTGTCAGCACGCGCGGCCTGGACCGGAAGGAGATCGTCGGCCTGGCGTTCACGCACTCGACTTCCGACTTCCCCGGCCTGCTGGGCGACACCGCTCGCAAGGCAGTGCTGAAGGGTTACGAAGAAGCCGAGGAACAGTTCGAGAAGTTCACCCGCGCCGTTTCGGTGCCGGACTTCAAGCCGACGAACCTGGTCGGCCTGGGTGCCTTCAGCGATCTGCTGATCGTGCCGGAAGGTAGCGAGTACAAGTACGGCACCTTCAGCGAGCAGTCGCAGGCGATGCAGATCGTCACCTACGGCCGCCTGTTCTCGATCACGCGTCAGGCGATCATCAACGATGACCTGGGCGTGTTCGGCGACGTGCCGCGCAAGCTCGGCCAAGCCGCGAAGCGCACCATCGGCAAGGCCGTGTTCAACCTGCTGACCAGCAACCCGGTCCTCGCAGATGGCTTCGCGTTGTTCAGCACCGAGCACAAGAACCTGATGACGGGTTCGGTGATCAGCACGACCAGCGTCGACCAGATGCGCCAGGCGATGGCGCTGCAGAAGGACAAGGACGGCAACACCATCCGCGTGCCGCTGAAGACCCTGCTGACGCCGATCGCGCTCGGCGGCCTGGCGCGCACCGTTCGCACGAGCCAGTACGAAGTGAGCGGCAGCAAGAACCTGACCACGCCCAACATCGTGCAGAACACGTTCGATGTGGTGGACGACGGTCGCTTCGACGACAACAGCGCGACCGCGTGGTACGGCGCCGCCGACCCGGCCATCGTCGACGGCATCGTCGTGGGCTACCTGGACGGCAACCAGACGCCGTACCTGGAGCAGCACGAAGGTTTCACCGTCGACGGCGTCGCCTGGAAGGTTCGCCTGGATGCGGCGCCTGCGATCGCCGACTACCGCGGCCTGCAGAAGAACCCCGGCGTGTAACGAGCTCTGGCGCCGGCTAGCCCGGCGCCCAGGTCCTGCGCACGCCACTTCACCTCACCTCGCACTTTCGGAGAATCAACATGAAAAACGCACACCAGGACGGCCGCGTCCTCGACGTGACCCTCACGGCGGCCGTCGAAAGCGGCGGCGTCGTGACCAAGGGCCGCATGCTCGGCGTCGCAGTCACCAAGGGCGCGATTGGCGCCACGATCGCGGTACACGTCGAAGGCGTGTTCCGGCTGCCCAAGCTCAACACCGCGGTCATCGCCGCCGGCGACCCCGTGACCTGGGACGTCAGCGCCAGCCGCGTCATCGTCGCCTCGGCCGCGGTGCCGGACGTCGAGAACTTCGGCTACGCAGTCGAGGCCGCCGGCAACGGCGCCACGGAAGTGCTGGTGCGCCTGTGCCCCGGCGCCGGCGTTCCCAAGGCCGCCTGAAGCCTGACGTGACCGTCAGCACCGCCACCTTCCAGGCGCCGGCCGCCGCACGCGTTTCCCCTCGTCAGGGCGCGTGCGGCGGTGCGGGCGCCTGCCTGCCCGAGGACCGATGACATGGCAGCGCCACGCGGTGTCCGCAACAACAATCCCGGCAACATCGATCGCAGCGGCGTCGCCTGGCAAGGCGAAGACCGCAGCGCGAAGGCCCGCCAGCAGGAGGCGCGCTTCTGCGTCTTCACTTCCGCCGAGTTCGGCTTCCGTGCTCTGGCGAAGGTCCTGCAGACGTATCAGAGCAAGCACGGCCTGCGCACGGTCAAGGCAATCATCAATCGCTGGGCGCCGCCCACCGAGAACATCACCAGTGCTTACGTGCGCGAAGTCGCCAAGGCGCTGAGCGTGGATCCGGACTCACGGATCGACGTGACGAAATTCGATACGGCTTTCGGTATCGCGAAAGCCATCTCCCGCCACGAGAACGGCGGCCACTACTGGTCCGACGCAACGATCGCCAAGGGCCTCGAGCTCGCAGGGGTGCGTGCATGATGGCTGACTCGGTGACGCTCGCACTCAAGGCGATCGCAGGCGCCGGCCTGGTGGCCACCGGCAGTGCGGCGATGACGCCGGACGTGCTGCCGACCACGCTCGGCAACAGCGCGCATTTCCCGTTCGGCATGCAGACCTCGGTCCTGCTGTTCTCGATCTTCGGCGCGCTGATCGGCGTGCTGCTGCTGAAGGACAAGGATGCCGGCCGCGTCTCGCCGCCGGCGGACGGACCGTGGTGGCGCCGCCTGATGATCATGCTCGCCAGCCTCGGCGCACTCGGCCTGGTGGTGCTGTGCTACGCGGTTCTCGCCGGCGCCACCTTGACGCTGCTCGGCTACTTCTATCCCAAGTTCGGAGGCGCGCCGCAGTCGGCGGCCGCGATCTTGGCCGGTTTCATCATCAAACCGATCTTGCCCGGCGTCCTGCGTGGGGTGCAGGCCCTGTCCGAGCGGCTCGCGGGAGGTAAGCGTGATTGAGCAGCCGGTGATGCAC
>JBOHYD010000300.1:0-5457 GCA_050737635.1 Luteimonas sp.
GCGCACCGGCGCGCCACCATTTTCAATGGCGAAGGCGATATCGAGGCCTTCCGAGCGTCCGATCCAGTTGCGCTGCATGGTCTTGACCGACTCCGGCCAGCCCGGCAGGGCGTCCAAACCGTCGAGCAGCTGCTGCGCGTAGTCGGTGATCTTCAGAAACCACTGCGGAATCTCGCGCTTCTCCACCGGCACGCCGGTGCGCCAGCCGCGGCCGTCGATCACCTGCTCGTTGGCGAGCACGGTCTTGTCGACCGGGTCCCAGTTGACCACCGAGTTCTTGCGGTAGGCCAGGCCCTTCCTCAGCAGCCGCACAAACATCCGCTGCTCGTGGACGTAGTACTCGGGGGTGCAGGTCGCGAACTCTCTGGACCAGTCGATCGCGTAGCCCATCGACTTCAGCTGCGCGCGCATCTGCGCGATGTTGGCGTAGGTCCATTTGGCCGGCGCGGTGGCGTTGTTGATGGCGGCGTTTTCGGCCGGCAGGCCAAACGCATCCCAGGCCATCGGCTGCAGCACGTTGCGGCCGCACATCCGCTGATAGCGGCTGATCACGTCGCTGATGGTGTAGTTGCGGACGTGGCCGACGTGCAGCGCACCGGACGGATACGGCAGCATCGACAGGCAGTAGTACTTGGGTTTGTCGCTGTCCTCGCTAACCTCGAACGCGCGCGTCGCCTCCCAGAAGCGCTGCGCGGCCGACTCCACCGCCGCCGGCTGGTAGCCGCCGGGCGCGAGCGATCCGGCGTCCGGCGCGCTCGCGCCATTGCTCGGGGAGTCTTGCGGGGCGCGGGGGTCGGTCACGGCACAGCTTTGGCGGTCAGGGCCGTGCAGCCTACCGCAGCGCACAAAACGCCGCCAAGACGACAGCTATCATCACCGCGATTCCGAGGAGAGACCACGACTGATGACCGACCACCCACCCGCGCGCCTGACCGCCGCCCTGCTGCTGGCCATCGCGGCCGCCTCCCCGGCACACGCCGCGACCCTCGCGCTGCACTGCGAGCGTTTGTTCGACAGCCGCAGCGGCCGCGTGCTCGGCGCGCACACGGTCACCGTGCGCGACGGCAAGATCGCCGACGTGCAGCCCGGCCGCACCGCGGTTGCCGATGCCACCGCCGTCGACCTCGCCGGCCACACCTGCCTGCCCGGCTGGACCGACTTGCACGTCCACCTCGGCGACCAGTCCAGCCCGCAGAGCTATTCCGAAAGCTTCCGCATCGACCCGCTCGACTACGCGTTCCGCAGCGTCGGTTATGCCGAGAAAACATTGATGGCCGGCTTCACCAGCGTGCGCGACCTCGGCGGCGATGTCGCTGCGCATCTGCGCGATGCGGTCAACCAGGGCTTGGTGCGCGGTCCGCGCATCTTCGCCGCAGGCAAGTCGATCGCCAGCACCGGCGGCCACGGCGATCCCAGCAACGGCTACAACGCCGAGCTGTCGCATCTGCTCGGCCCGCCCGGCCCGACCGAAGGCGTGATCAATTCGATCGACGACGCCCGCCAGGCGGTGCGCCAGCGCTACAAGGAAGGCAGCGACGTCATCAAGATCACCGCCACCGGCGGCGTGCTGTCGTACGCCAAATCCGGCGACGCGCCGCAGTTCACCGTCGACGAGATCAAGACGATCGTCGACACCGCGAAGGACTACGGCTACCGGGTCGCCGCGCACGCCCACGGCAGCGAAGGCATGAAGCGCGCGGTGCTCGGCGGCGTGACCAGCATCGAGCACGGCACCTACATGACCCCGGAGGTGATGACGCTGATGAAGCAGAAGGGCACCTGGTACGTGCCGACCATCTACGCCGGACGCTTCGTCGCCGACAAGGCGAAGATCGACGGCTATTTCCCGGAGATCGTGCGTCCGAAGGCCGCGCGCATCGGCGTGCTGATCCAGCAGACCGCCGGCGATGCCTACAAGGCCGGGGTGAAGATCGGCTTCGGCACCGACATGGGCGTCGGCCCGCACGGCGACAACGCACGCGAGTTCATCTACATGGTCGAGGCCGGCATGCCGGCGGCGTTTGCGCTGCAGTCGGCCACCATCCGCGCCGCCGAAGTGCTCGGCGTCGACGACCAAGGCGTGATCGAGGCCGGCAAGCGCGCCGACATCATCGCCCTGCCCGGCGACCCGGTCGCCGACATCCAGCGAGTGATGCAGGTCGATTTTGTGATGAAGGAAGGCACGATCCACCGGCGGTCGGAAGCAGCGCCGGCCAACTGAGTCGGCGGCAGGCGGTGTCGTTTCGACAAGCCCACCCGTCACGCCATCATCGTCGTCGCCGCACTGTCGACGATGCCGGCGCAGGTGCGGTGTCGGCATCGATGGCTTGCGTATTTCGCGTCACAAACGACGCGAGCACCAGCCACGCAAACCACACCACAAACGCAAGTCGCTGAGCGGCCGCCTCCGGCAACCGCTCGCCGGCAAGCGTCACCAGCCACAGCACCGCGACCGCGAGCAGGGCACTCGCCATCGCGCGCGGCCATCGCTTGCTGCCTCCGCTGGAATCGCTACCCGCGCTGCCAGCGGCATGCGACAGCGCGCCCGGCACGAACGCCACCCACCACAGCATCCACGCCAGCGCGTGACGGTGGCTCGCCGACGACTCCAGATCGCGCGCGTCTAGCGGCAGCAGGCCCTGCAGCGCGAAGCCGCACGCCGAGATCAGCACCAGCCACGCGCCGATCCGTGCGATCAGCGGCGCGGATGTCGGCAGGGTGTCGCGAATCCGCCACGCCGCGTAAGCCGCCAGCAATCCCGGCAGCACGAAGGTGGCGACATTGAACGCCGGCGCGTGCGCCGTGCCAGCCGCGCCGAGCCACGCGACAGGCTGCCGCCACTGCGCCTGGCCATCGCGTAGCGCGGCAAACAGCGCCGCCGCCATGAATAGCAACCAGGCCGCGATCGCCGCAGCAACACCGCGACGGTCTGTGTTGTCCGCTTGGGAACGCATCGCCGCATACTAGAGCCTTGTTGGCACCCGGCAAGCAAACCGCGACAGGCTTGCGACGCGCAGCAGCCGTCGCCAGTTATCGGCGCATCGCTCGATTTCACCGACTTGCGCCCGATCCGCGCGGATGCGCAACCGCTCGCAACCCTCAGGACCCACCGATGACCGCCACGCGCCATGTTTTCGACGCTACCACCGCCACCTTCGAGGCCGAGGTGCTGCAGGCTTCGCTGCAGACGCCGATCCTGGTCGACTTCTGGGCCGAGTGGTGCGCGCCGTGCAAGACGCTCGGGCCGATCCTCGAAACCGTCGCCGCCGACTACCACGGCGCGTTCGCACTCGCCAAGGTCGACACCGAAGCGCAGCCGGAGATCGCCAGTGCGTTCCAGGTCCGCTCGCTGCCGACGGTCTTCCTGGTCAAGGACGGGCAGATCGCCGACGCCTTCCAGGGAGCGCTGGCCGAAAGCCAGGTGCGCGAATTTCTCAGCCATCACGGCATCCAGCCGGCCCCGCCCGCCGCCGAGACCGCGCTCGCCTCGGACAGCGCCGCAGCGATCGATCCGCATGCCGAAGTCGTCCGCCTGCGCAAGGCCGTCGAAGCCGAGTCCGACAACGCCGAACTCAAGCTCGACCTTGCCCTCGCGCTGCTGCAGACCGGCGGCACGCCCGAAGCCGAGACCCTGCTCGACGCGCTGCCCGCCAATCTGTCCACCGACGACCGCGCGATCAAGGCGCGCGCGCGACTCGGCTTCGCGATCCTGCTGCAGGATGCGCCGCCGGCGGAGACGCTCGAAGCCGCGATCGCCGCGCAACCCGACAATCTGCGCGCGCGCCACCTGCTCGGCGTGCACCGCATCGTCGCCGGCCAGCCCGAAGCCGGCCTCGAACAGTTTCTCGACATGCTGCGCCGCGACCGCAGCTTCGACGACGCGCTGCCCAGGCGCGCGCTGATCGACGCGTTCCGGATAATCGACGACGACGACCTGGTCGGCCGCTATCGCCGCAAGATGTCGTCGCTGCTGCTGGTCTGACCGTGGCGCGCGCTCTCACCGCCACGCGGCTGCGGCGGATCATGAATCTGTGGCCGCCGTTTTTGTTCAGCGGCATCCGCATCACCGCGCTGGCCGACGATTTCCGCCACGCCCGCGTCGAGCTGCGCCAGCGCTGGTACAACCGCAACTATGTCGGCACGCATTTCGGCGGCAGCTTGTTCGCGATGACCGATCCGTTCTGGATGCTGCTGACGATGCATGCGCTCGGCCGCGACTACATCGTCTGGGACAAAGCCGCGGCCATCGAGTTCGTCAAGCCCGGCCGCGGCACCGCCACCGCCGCCTTCGACCTCGACGCCGCCACGCTCGATGCCATCCGCACTGCAACCGCTGCCGGCGACAAGCACCTGCGCTGGTTTGAGACCGCCGTGACCGACGCCCAGGGCGACACCGTCGCCGTCGTGCGCAAGCAGATTTACGTGCGCCGCAAACCGGCGCGCGCGGCGGCCTGACGGCGCGTATTCTCGTGCGCAGCCACAGGGGGCCTGGATGAGCGCGAACGACTCCGCTGTCAGCACACCGGTACCGATGCCGGACATTGTCGGCTATCGGCTGCGGCGCGTGCTCGGTCGCGGTGGCATGTCGACGGTGTACCTCGGCGAGCAGGTGTCGCTGGGCCGGCAGGTGGCGATCAAGGTGATGCTGCCAGAAGCGCTCGCCGACGAGGTCAGCCGCAAGCGCTTCGAAAACGAGGCGCGCACGATCGCGCGGCTTGAGCATCCGCACATCGTCGGCATCCACGACGTCGGCCGCACCCGCGACGGGCTGCCTTACTACGCGATGCCGCACCTGCCGCGCGGCCATCTCGGCCAGCGCTTGGTCGACGCGCAGGGCGCGACGATGGACACCGCGCGGGCGCGCGAGATCCTGCGCGCGCTACTGTCCGCGCTCGGCTATGCGCATGCGCGCGGCACCATCCACCGCGACGTCAAGGCCGAAAACGTCCTCTTCGACGAAGCCGGCCGGCCATTGCTCGCCGATTTCGGCATCGCGCTGCGTCGCGGCCACGGCACCCGCGTGACCACCGCCGGACTCGCGGTCGGCAGCACCGCCTACATGCCGCCGGAACAGGCGCGCGGCGAAGACGTCGATCCGCGCGCCGACCTGTACAGCGTCGGCGTGCTGGCCTGGGAAATGCTCACCGGCACGCTGCCGTACAACTCGTCCGACGCGCTGTCGATGGCGGTGATGCACATCAAGGATCCGATCCCGCGGCTGCCGTCGCGGCTGCGCCACTGGCAGCGCTTCATCGACCGCGCGCTCGGCAAATATCCGGGCAAGCGTTACCGCGACGCCGCGCAGATGCTCGAAGCGCTCGACGCGATCCCACAGCGCAGCGGCGGCCGGCGGTTCGCGGCATTGCGCGCGCTGCGCGCCAGCGCCGGCAAGCTGCGACGGCTGCCGACCGCGGCGTGGATCGGCGCGGCGCTGACCATCGCCGCGCTGCTCGGCAT
>JBOHYD010000301.1:0-8587 GCA_050737635.1 Luteimonas sp.
GGGTGCCGGTGTAGTGCGTGAACCACATCAGTCCGCCGGACTCCTGGTCGTTCAGCGGGAACCGGCCGGTGCCGGTGTTGACGTCCGTCATGGCCTCGAAGCCAATCACCCGTGCGGCCCGGTTCGAGCTATCGACGCTGGTGTCGTCGATGCGCAGGCACATGCCGTTCGAGCCGGCACCAGTCTGGAACACGGCCAGATTCGTGCCGGTGTAAGGCTTCGTCCAGCCCGCGCCGGATTTCGCGCCGTAGCCGTCGACGAGACACTTCGTCAGCAGGTTGATCAGGTCGCCAGGCGTGTTGCCGCGAAGGGCGGGTGCGCCGGAATCTCCGGAGCTATAGAAACGGACGGTCATTGTGTTGCCTCACATGGTCAGAAGAATGGTGTAGTTCGTGCGGAGCAAGCCTTGCTCTTCGCCGCCGTCGTCGTCGACGCCAAATCGGAAGGCGATGCTGGGTGAAACCGGCGGCGTGTACGGCGCGCCTTGGAAGGTGAACGCGATCGCCGGAGATACGGGCGGGGTGTAGTCGGCCATCGTCAGATCCCCGGCACGATCGAGACGATGTCGTAACGGCTATCGGTGCCGTCGAACACGAAGCCCACCTTGTCCGCCTTGTCCGCCGTCGCCGTGACGAAGTAGGCCGTGATCAGCGCGTTGTAGCGGACACCGCTCGGCAGCGCGACGGTGCGGCCACCCGTTCCGTCTTGCTTGATCTTCAGGATGCAGCCCTGTCCATCGAGAGCACCGGAGAACGTAAAGGTGGTGTTCGACGTCAGCGTCACGCGGATCTCGTCGTAGGAGTTCCAATCGCAAGCCACCAGGCCCGAATCGGTTTCGGTGATCACCTGCACGCGGCGGTTCGCGGCGATGCCAGGCGGACCCTGCTCACCTTGCTCGCCCTGCTCCCCCTGCAGGGACGCGAGCCATTGCGCCTGCGTGCCGGCGAACCCGTTGGCCACCGCCACCTGGTACGCGCTCAAACCGGCAGCGCCGGCCGGGCCCGTGCCGCCGGCGGGACCGGTGGCGCCTGGCGCACCTGCAGCCCCTGCGGGGCCTTTCAGCGCAATGCCGGCTGGCCAGGCGCCTGCAGCCTTGGGCCCGTACAGGATTGGATTGCCGGCGTTCGGGTTGATCGCGTAGTCGCCATCGAAACCAAGGCCGGCGCCAGGCGTCGACGACACGGTGTGAATCATCGACGCGTTCGTGGTGATGTACGGCAGCGAGTTGTACGCGGTGACGCCGTCACCGAGTTTCATCTTGCGCGTGTCGCGCTCAATGACTAGCTCGCGCACCAGTGGCACCTCGTTGACCGTGGCCAGGTTGACGGCCGTGCCACCGCGCACCAGGAACCGCAGCTGCTCGTAGACGTAGGTCACGGGGTCACCTCACCGCCGTCGATGACGGTCTCGACGGGCGAATAGCTGCCCGCGGTGATCACGCTCGGAACAACCGGCACGATCGGCGGCGTGTACGTGAACGTGCGCTCGTGCTTCTGCCAGCTTTCACCGTTATCGGAGATCGCGTAGAGCTCCATCGTGGTGCCGCCGGTGTGGTCGAGCACGACGGTCGCGGTCGTTCCAGAGATGTCGAGCTTTTCGACGATCAGTTCGTCCAGGACATTGAAGAAGCGCAGCGCATAACGCGTCGACGTCTCCGGGCCGATGCTGGTCGCCTCGCTGTCGATCAGCTGGTCCAACTGCAACAGCCGATCGCGGTGCGCCCAGGTGACGATGAACGATCCGGAGACTGCCGCCGGCGCCGACTCGCCGGCGACGCGGACGCGGCCTGGCGGGTATGGCAGCGCCTGGCGCTTGATCATCTCCAGCGTGTCGGTCGGAGCGTCGTCCGGATCCAGGAGCTCCGCGCTGGTGCGCGTGAGTACCTTCGCGTCGACCTCTTCGCCCTCGAGGTACTCGGTCAGGTCGAATGCGCCGGCGTCGTCGTAGATCCACACGACGCTGCCGGCGGTGTGCGCCGCCGGGATCGTGTCGACGCAACCGCGGCCCATCGTGATCGCGCCGGTCTCGGCGTCGATCGAGTCGATGCGCCACACTTCGTCGTCGACCAGCGCGGCGAAACCGACCTCCACCTGCTCCAGGTCCTGCGCGCCGAGCAGCGTGACCGAGGTGGCCGTGGCCGAGATGTCGGCGGCCAGTACACCGTTCGGCACCCAGTCGCCAGCGCCGCGTTCCGCGAAGTCGGCCGCGCCGGTGCGCGTGGCGAGCTCGAAGTTGTAGGTGAGGCCGGGCGGTCGCGCCGCCAGCGCACCCAAGGTGCAGATCTCGGCGGGCCTGGCCTCGAGGTCGGCGGTCGTCAGGTTCCTGGCCAGGTCGCGATAGCTCGCCTCGAAGACGCGGCGTAGCGATGCGGGCTTGGCCTCGGTGTCGACCGGGGTATGCGTCGACGTCTGCGAGTTAACCCAGCTGGTCGACGGCAGACCGAAGACGTCCTGCAGGCCGACGATCGTGATGGTGCCATTGGTCAGCGTGCCGCCGTTCTTCGGGCCGGCGCGGAGGATCACATTCTCGATGCCGTTCTCCGGATCGGAAATGCGGAAAGGCTGGCCAGGACGTAGCTTGTAGCCACGGCGATCGAGGCGGACCTTGTATCGCTTCAAGCCCGAGGCCGCGATCGTGACGTCGCGTTGCGCGATGCGCTTGGCCAGGTCCTCGGTGGGCAGACCCGGGTAGGCCTTCGCCTGGCTGATCACGCGACCAGAGGATTGCACGCCGGCGGGATCCGTGACGCGCACCTGGCCATCCTTGTCGGTGATCGGATCGCGCCACGTCACCACGATCTCGTTAACGGCATCCGCGCGGGCGGCCGAGTCGTCCTCGTCGATTCCGAGCAGGCCCGTGTCGCGGGTGAAGAGCGGGATCGTGGCGGGATCGTAGTCGTCGCGGATCAGCCGAAGCGTGAGCAGGCCGGTGCTGTACTCGGGAACGCAGACGGCACCGATGTGGTCGACGACCACCTGCAGGAACTCGTTCACGTCGGACGATCGCGTCCAACGCATGCACAAGCCGAAGTTCTCCGCGGCCAGAGTGTCGGCGGCCGCGGCGAACGAGTCCAGGTCGATGAAGGCGCGATCGAGCCCTCGGCCGACGCGGCGATCGGTAGTGACCTGCAGGATGATGTGCGCCGGATTCATCGCCTTGATCGCACCGTCTCGCAGCGGCACGACCGCCTTCGCTGGATACCAGCAGTCGTCGTTCTCCCAACCTTTCAGAGCGCGACGCAGGCGCACCTTCCACGGCTTCGGCGACTTGCTGAAGGAACAGATCAGGCCGTTGAACACCATCGTGAAGACGCCGCGAAACGCCGGCAGCAGCATCCCATGCAGCTTCTGCAGGTACGGCAACGCGGGCTGATCGGGCGCGCCCATGAGGATATCTAACGTGCCCTGGATGCCGCCTTCGCCCTTGTCGCCGCCGAACAGGTTCGGCTGATTGATGTAGATCTGCTGGTTGCCGGTGACGCTGCCCGTCCAGGCGCGCTTGTTATCGACCTCGATCGCCATGAACTCGTCGACCGGCCCGCGGCTGACGCCGATGTGCAGCCCGAAGAAGTAGCGGAACCCGATAGTCGGCTTTGAACCCTTACCCACGGCGGGCCTCCTCGCGCACGATCTCGACCACGCGCAATGCCAGCGCGTCGTCTGTCGCCTCGAGCACGCTCAACGGCACGCCCTCGGCGGCGGCCGTCGCCGGCTTGATGCCGTAGCGCTTGAGCACCTTCAGGCCACCGCGAGCGCAGAAGCCCGCGGCACGTGCGTGGCGCGCGAACGCACGGAGTTCTTTGTCCTCGCTCACTTGCCCCCCGACGCTTTGATCGGCGTGTTTCGATAATCGCCGTAGCCCAGCACCATCCAGTCGGGGCACCACACGTCGCCGAAGATCATGGCCTGGTCCGTACCTTCCTCGAACTGCGGAAAGTCGAACTCGCTCAACGACGGCGGCCGCTCGTTGACTGGCTTCGGCATGTTGGAAATGCTGAGGTACAGGCTGACCACAGCGATCGCGAGATATACCCAGGTGAACGGATCCATGTGCGCTCCTAGAAGACCGTCTTGCCGTCCATCGGCGAACGGGACGGCAGGCCGGGAATGCCGCCGTAGTTGAGGATGTTGTCGAATTTGCTGCAGCCGCCTTCGCCCGTGGTTTGATCGCACCCAGGGAATGCGTCGACTTCCATGCCTGCCTGCAGCCCGTAGCTCGTGCCCATGAGCAGGACGGTGTCGCCGGCGTGACCGGAAATGCTGCGTCGCTCGATGCCGCCGTCGACGTTCCACTCCAGGAACCCACCGGCGAACCATCCGTCCGGCTTGTCTGCGAACGCGGCCGCCTTGGCCAGGATGGGATTGACGTCGGTCAGCACGGCCGGCACGCGGAACGGCTCCTTCGGTGCGCGGCATTCCAGGTCGAAGACGACATGCGGACAATTCTTCTGCCACGACAACCGCAGGCCACGCGTGTACATCGTGGCCATGATCGACTCGCAAACGAGCTCGACTGCATCGTTCGGCCGCTTGACGTTCTGCACCGTGCCGATCCAGATCGGTTCCGCTTCGGTTTCGCCGATGTGGATCCGCCGCAGGATGAGGCCGAGCTTTTCGCTGGTCGGCGTTCCACGGAACAACTCGGCAACAGGAAAGTCCTTCGGCGCCTTGATCGTCAGCGCTTCTTGTTCCGGATCTCCGGACTCGTTGATCTCGCTGCGCTCGAGCCCAACGATGCCCACGTAAAGCTGGGTGCTCAGGTACGTGAAGTCGCGCTGCCCGGACGTGTAGCGGTAGTGCGTGGTGCCGCGGATGAAATCGTACAACTCGACAGGCGCGCCGCGGTCGATCGAAGTTTCGCGAGAGGCGTGGCTCATGCCGGCACCTCCAAGTCGTCACGCACACCACGGAACACCACGCCGACGTGGGTGATGCCATCGGCATCGGTCGGGTGCTCGAGCTCGAGGTCGTCCTGGCTGAGTCGACTCATCGCCAGATAACTGATCCGGCGTACCTGCGCGGGCGTCACGTTGACGCCCAGCGACGCATCGAGCACCAGGCGCTCCGTGTCTTCGTCCAGTTCCTGGGCCGCGGTGATGCAGCGATGCAGCGCCGTGCCGTTCTTTAGCTCGATGCGAATGTCGCGGCGGCCGATGCCGCCGGCGCCGTGCAGGGTATAGCCGCACCAGGCCACGTCGATCGTCTGCGAGAACGCGGTCACAGGCGCTGCGAGCTCGAGGTCCTGGGCGAACGTCGGCAACCACCAGGCGCGCTGCTGGCCACGCAGGCCGAACAGCAGGCCACGCATGGCCAGGTACTGGCCACGATCGCCGCAGAGCCAACGATACCCCTGCAGCGGCAGGCCGATGCCGGCAGTGTCGATGATGCCGGGGATTCCCGTGGCGTTGTCCAGCGGCCGCGTCAGGCGGGCGAATTGGGCGGTCAGGTCCTCGACCTCGTTCGGCGCCATCTCCAGGACCGGGAACCCGCGGTACAGCGTCGCCGGCGTCGTCGCTGGAAAGTCGACCGGGTCGACCAGCTGCATGCGGACGCTGGTTGACCACATGCGGTCCGTCAGTCGGTTGAACTGCGGCTGCGTCTCGAGACGCCCGTTGCGCACCGGATACAGCTTCGTGCCGCGTGGCCAGTCGCGCTGCAGCGGATTGGTCAGCACCAGCGTGTCGTCGTCGGCTATCTCCTGGATCTCGACCACCTCGTAGCGCGTGGCGTCCTTCCCGAGCAGGATGGCCAAGCCACCGGCGCGGTACTCGCGCCGCCCCAGGGTCGGCAAGCTGCTCGCGCCAGCGGTAAGTTCGTGCCGGACGAGCTCGACGTCGTGCCATACCGGCACCGCCCACACGCGAGAGCCCCAGGCGTAGACGCTGAGGTCCAGCAAGGCCCGCTCGCGGCCGTCAGCGAGCGCCGCGAACTCGTAGCTGCCGCGGGGTTCGTCGCGCAACGCGATGCGCTGCGAGGCGGCGCTGGGGCTTTCCAGCACGTCGGTCAACCAGGACAGCCGCTCGATCACCGGCAGCTCCCAGTTCGGCGACAGCGTCCAGGCCGTGATGCGCGTGCCGGTGATTGGCAGCTGCGCGGACAGGCCGCCGGCAAACTCCCAGGTGATGGTCGCATTGATCACGGGCGGCCCGCCAAGGCCGATGCCGATCTGCCACACGCGGGACTGCAGCGCGGCGAACGTCATCGGCAGCGTGTCGGGCCCGGTGACAGTGAGGCCGCCGCCATTGACCACGACAACGTCCTCAAGCTGCTGCGACGTGAAGTAGGCGTTGAACACCTCGACCTCGCGGGTCTGCACGGACGGCAGGTTGCCGAGCGCCAGGCGCCGGGGACGGATGTGGATCCGGTTGTAGAACTGGTCGAAGTAGGAATGCGCCATGCGCTGGCCAGCGATCGCACGACCGAGGCCTTTCGCCAAGCGATGCAGCGGCCGCGGCATGCTGCCGATCCGCTGGTGGACGTAGCACCGCGGCGTGAACAGTTCCTCGTCGAACTCGCGCAGGTCTGCAGACAGGTGCGGATTGACCGCGCCTGTCAGCGATGTGCGCACTTCGTAGCCGATCAGAGCCGCCATCTCACGGCCCGTCGTAGCGGATCGCCCAGCCGAGCGTTCCGGTGTGGGTGATGTTGCTTCCGCCGTCGCGCGCACCTGGCGCGGAGTTCTTGCGGTACCAGGGATACGCTCGCCATTGGTCGACGCCGTCCGGGATCAGCTCGCCCGGATCCACGTGGTCGATCCGCAGCAGCCTGGCGTGCGCCAGATCCGCGACGAGCGAGATCTTCGCGTCCGGCCGACGCTGCCAGATCTTGAAGTCGATCATCGCGCTGGCCGCGTTGACCGTGCTCGGCTGCCGTGCATAGCGCGGCGCGGCCGGCCGGCCGGCGAAGGCCTGGTTGAGGCCGGCGTTGTCGCCGAAATGCCCGCTCCAGCCGCGGCCGTCCAGCCCGTGGTGGATCGAGGCGCCCAGGGCGGTATCGCCGTAGACCGTCGTGTTATCGAAGAACAGCGCCGTGCAGGCCTGGCTGTTGCCCTGGTAACCGCCACTCTCAGGGCCCAGGGTGATGCCGGTGTTGACGCCGGTGGAATGCGCCGAGGCGCCGAACCACAACCCGGTGCCGAGCACGCCCTGGACGTCGGAAATGCCGAACGCCGCCCATTGATGGAACTCGACGTTGTACTTGATGATCAGGTAGACCTCGTCCGGATCCTCATGCACATGGATGTCGTAGTTCACCGGAAACGCGACTGCCTGGCCGGCGATCTGCGTGATGCGGCCGATCACCGGCGAGGCGCCGGTGAGTACATTGGAACCGTCGATGCCGGTGCCGCCCCGAATCGACAACGCCGTGCCGCTCGAGGTCAGCTGAAGGTAGCCGCTGCCCTTGTGCAGGACGTTGCCCGACAAGGTCCAGCCGTTGGCGGTGCATGCGTCACGCAGCGCAGTGACCAGCTGCGCGAAGTCGTTCGCAGTGCCGGGGTAGAAGGCCATCAGCCCATCTCCATCACGTAGTAGTCGTTGAAGCCGGTACGGGCGCCGTCCTGGATGACCAAGAAGGGACGGCCGTCGACGGCGAGGATGTCGGTGACGATCGTGGTCAGGCTCTTGCCCGTCTGGTCGACGACTTCGGTGCCGCCTAGCTGCAGCACGTTCTCCACCGCGTTGTCGAAGCCGGGGATGTAGAACAGCCCGTCGAGCGCGCCATACAAGTTCGGAACCGAGTCGTTCAATTCGATGCGCATCGGGAAGTAGTTCGCGCCGGTGGGCCGCACCTGGTAGCTGTCGCCGCTGGCCGCGGTGCCGCAGAGCCAGGCGTTGTTGTACGGATAGCTGTCGGGCTGCTTCCAAACGCCATCGTTGCCGCGCAGGCGCATGTTCGGCCGCGTGCCCTTGTACGGCATCGAGATCGTCGGGTCGGAGAAGCGCGTCGCCGGCGAACCGTTCAACATGCCTGCGCACACCAGCGGTGCGCGGAACTCCCCCGGCGTCGCATACGGCAGCATCTTGCCGACGTAGCCGCTCATGTAGACCGGCGTGCCGACCTTCATCGCGAGCGCGATGCGCTGGCCGTTGGCGATCATGTAGTACTCGATCGCCTGGTTGTGCGCAGGAATGCCCGAGAGCATCGCGCCGGGCTGACCGTCGAAGTCGCTGCTCGGCACGTACCCGACGAATACGCCGGCGACGAGGTTGTAGTAGTCCGCGCTGACGCTCTGCTGCGTGCGGAAGCCGACGAAGATCTCGTCCGTGCCGCCCAATCCGGTGCCCTTGAGGATCAGCTCGCGGTTCGCGGCCACCTCGTTGTAGCGCAGGATCTCGAACTCCTGGCCAGCCGATACCAATGCGCTGTTCGTCGACGCGAACTCCGCGATGCGATCGAGCATGTCGTAGTGCGCCAGGCCGCCGGCGCCGGCGAGCGTGGCAGTACCGATTTCCCAAGCCATCAGCGGCCCCCTTTGTTGACCATCTGCCGAATCGTCGGCAGGTTGGCTTTCACGTGCGACATGACCATCCTTTCGCCGGCGCTGCCGGTCATTGCGGAAGCGAGCTCGGCCGGATCCAGGACCACGA
>JBOHYD010000302.1:0-3871 GCA_050737635.1 Luteimonas sp.
GTAACGTGCACCGTGGTCTCGGTGATACCGAACATGTTGACGAGGCGGCAGCGCGATTCGGGGTGACGGTCGAACCAATGCAGCAGCGAGCGGGTATTCAGGGTCTCTCCACCAAAAATCACCAGGCGGAGTGAATCGCTGACGCGTTCCCGCTGATCGGCTTCAATCAGCTGGTAGAAGGCCGATGGCGTCTGGTTGAGCACCGAGACCGACTTGCGGTTGATCAGATCACGGAACTGGTCGGGATCCCTTGACACCTCGTGAGACACGACCACCAGATGCCCCCCGGTCAGAAGGCACGCCCATATCTCCCAGACTGAGAAATCAAACGCACCGGAATGAAACAGAGTCCACGTATCTGCTGGTGAGAATGCAAACCGCTCGCGCGTGGCGCGAATCAAGCTCATTACGTTCCCGTGCGGAATCAAGACCCCTTTGGGACGCCCGGTCGACCCCGACGTATAGATCACATAGGCGGCATGGGAATCCAGCCCACTGATCGCGGGCAGGTCCACAGACATTGCCATGGCTTGGCCGATCAGATCGCCTACTGCGACCACCTCCATGCCCGGTTCCCCGGGAAAAGCTCCGGCTTCGGTGATGACCAGCTTCAGTTCTGCATCCTCGGCGGTAAAGCGTAGTCGGTCATCCGGATAATCCGGATCCATGGGCACGTAGACGGCACCGCATTTGAGAATGGCCAGCATCGCCACAACCAACGGTACGGAACGGCGCAGACAGATACCGACAAAACTGTCGTGGACGACGCCACGGCCCATCAGGGCCGTGGCCAACCGGCTGGAAAGATCGTCCAGTTGCGCGTAGGTCACCGCCTCATCCCCATAAGAGAGTGCGATGGCATCAGGGTGTTCCGCAGCGACCCGCCGAAATGCCTGTTCAACACGCAAAGGTGCGGCCGGTGCCAGGTCAAGCCCGCGGCCGAGCGCGGCCACGCACTGTTGGGCCTGAGCAGACAGCAACTCGATCCCTGCCACGCTGCCCGTGCCTCGTGCGAACTGGGTGGCCGTGTGGACCACGCTGTGGAGCATCCATTCCACGGACGATGCGGTGTAGACGGCGCTGTCGAAGTAGCAGGCCACTCTCGGATCGTCCTGGCTGCCCACAACCAGGGTCAGCGGGAAGATTGCCGAATGGCACGGAAGGTACTCATGCGAAGTCACGCAGGCGACATCGAAAGGCAACGATGCAGGGAACAGCACGCCAACGCCGATCTCCACCGGCTGGTCGCAACGCGCTTTGAGCTCGCTCATCAGCGCGTCAGCAAGCCAGGGCGCGTGCCGCAGCTGCAACCGCGCGTGCTCAACGGTGTCGGCAATGCTGGCTCCGGCGTCCAAAGGCAGATTGACAAGGCGGTATCCTGCCATCGGCGGAGAACCAGGGTCGGCCGGGTCGCTCCACTCCTGCAGGCTGGCCACGGCGGGTGAGGCGATCGCATGACAACGAGAAAGCACAAGGCCCAGCGCGGCAAGCCAGCACTCGGGTGCGATGCAAGCGTCCAGCGGCAGCTCCACGACGTTCACGCCTGCATCAAAAGATGCGCCACCCCGCTCCGGAACCAGCGAGAAGCTCGAGCTGGCCAGTGCATCGATATCGAACGGAGTATAGGCGTGCGATACCGTGCACCCCATTGGAATTGATACGGGTGTGGGCGAAAGGCAAGCGGCTGCAGCCAGATACAGCCCTCGCTGGTCCAGCCATGCCCGATCACAGACAAGAACGAGGTCGCGCGCTTCATCGCTGTACCGTAGGATCGTCGCCCGGATCACCTGCCCTGCGTTCACCGCCAATGGGCGCGCGGCCTCCCTGTCGCGTCGGTGCCGGGCAAGGTCCGAGGCCCGCGGAAACGGGACACGATCAACACAGATGCCCGCGCACGCACCTGCGGCAGGCGCGCCCTCGCTGCCCTGGGTGTCGGCGAGTGCTGCGCTTGCGGCGAACTGGGCCGCCAGCGCTTCAAACTGTCGCGCGATGCCGGTCGAATCCGCGCCGGGGGCCAGGCGGCAGATCATCGCATGCGTATGCGCACCAGAGCGGGCATGCAAAAGGTCCGTAAGACCTGCGCGGCTGGAAGGAACGGTGTTGGAGACGCAACCACGTGTTGTCATGTAGGGAATCCATTGGATGGCGTGCAAAACGGAACTACCGGATCGAGAAGCCACCATCGACGGTGACGCTGCTGCCGGTGACTCTGGCGGATTCGTCTGATGCAAGCCAGACAGCCGCCCATGCGACATCTTCGGGTTCGATCAAGGCGTTCATCGGCTGCGCCTGGACAAAGACGCCCTCGTGCTCGGCAACGGGCACGTCGAGTGAACGGGCAATTTCAGACAGCATCCTCCCCTCCACATGCGCAGCGTCACGTACCGACCCGGGGCAGATGGCGTTCACGCGTACCTTGTAGGGCGCGTAATCAAGGGCGGCCGCTTTGGTCAGTCCGATGATTCCATGCTTTGCCGCTACATAGCCGGCGAAGTTCCGGTAACCGACAATACCCGCGGTCGATGCGATGTTGATGATGCTCCCGGACCGCCGCTCAACCATCATTGGAGCCACTGCGCGAATCATGCGCCAGGCGCCGTTGAGATCGACATCGACCATCAACATCCACTCGTCTTCGGTGATGTCGTGGGCGATCTTTCCGGAAGGAGCGGCAATGCCGGCATTGTTGACTAGCACGTCTATGGTGCCGAAACGCTCGATCGCCTGTTCGACTGCGCCGTCAATCTGCGTCTGGTTGCGCACATCCACGCGGGCGACCAGGATGGATGCATTTGCCTGTCGGCACAGGTCAGCTGTGTGGTCTAGCTGGCTCTCGGTACCCAGCGGGTACTGCACGCCCGGCACGTCGGCCGCTATATCAAGCAGAACCAAGTCGGCGCCCTGCTCGGCAAAACTTCGTGCGCAGGCACGCCCAAGTCCGCGCGCCGCCCCGGTGACGACGGCCACCTTTCCTTGAAGTCGTTGCTCAGTCATGCGAAATCGTTACCTCCATGCAACGTAGTTCATGGGTCAAAGAAGCTGGTTCTCGATCAGGTTCAACAGATCACCCGGCCGTTCTGTCAGATACATGTGACTACCGGGAAGCGTAGCCGCGTGGGCCCGCGAACGCGTCGCGCGCTCCCAGCCGGCAAGCTGCTCATTGCTGATCAGCGCGTCTTCGCTCCCCCTGAGCATGAGAATCGGCACGTCGAGCGGATCATCGGTGCGTGAGCGGTAGTCTTCATGCATCTGCACGTCGGCACGCAGTATCGGAAGCAATAGTTCAACCATCATGGGGTCGGCCAGCGCCGCATGCGAATAGCCTGCGAACTCGCTGACCCGTTTCAGGAACTCCGCATCATCCAGACCGGTTGCCCGCTCCTGTCGAGGCGACCAAGGGTCTGGCGACCCACTGACTACCAGGCCGGTCATGGAGTGGTTTCCCTGCTCGGCAAGCGCGCGCGTGAACTCGTAGGCAAGCACGGCACCGAGGCTGTGGCCGAATACGACGACACCCTGGTCTGGGTCAAGCAGCGGCGCAACCTCTGGAATCAGTCCGGCAACGGCCTCGTGGACATCCGTGTAGCAGTCCTCCGTGAAACGTTTCTCGCGCCCAGGCAACTGGATGGGAAGTACATCGAATCTCTGCGACAGGGACTTCCATTCTGAAAAAACGGAAGCGCCCGCGCCGGCGAAAGGAAGGCAAAGCAACTGATGGCTACGCATGAACTCCTACCATTCAAGAAGGTGAGTAATGATTCGGGTATACGGATGCGGCGTGCTTAGCCCTCCCGCAAGGCCGACACCAATGGCATGTTCGCAGCACGCGCCGCCGGGAACAGACCGCCAATGAATCCGATCGCCAATGCCC
>JBOHYD010000303.1:0-7414 GCA_050737635.1 Luteimonas sp.
CCGTCAGCCTGCGGACATGTCTGCGCGCTGGCGCGCTGTGCGCAGCACTGGCGGCCAGCGCGCTGCCGCGGATGGCGTCGGCGGAAAATGCCATCTATGCCCTCGACCCGGTGCACACGCGCGTGCAGTTCGCGATCTCGCATGCCGGGTTTTCGCAGGCGCTGGGCACGGTGTCGGGCAGCACCGGCACGTTGCTGTTCGATCCTAACGACTGGTCAAGCGCGCGGATCGAGGTCAGCGTACCGATCACCCGCCTCGATCTCGGCGACGCCACGTGGAACACGTCCGCGCTCGCCAGCAATCTGCTCGATGGCCGCGATCATCCGGTCGCAACGTTCGCCTCGACGCGCGTCGAGCCGATCGACGCGCAGCATGCCACCGTGCACGGCACGCTGACCCTGCGCGGCGTCGCCCAGGACACGGCGCTCGCGGTCACCTTCAACCAGCTCAAGCGCCACCCGTTGCCGCCGTTCCGGCGCACGGCGGGGTTTTCCGCGACCACCGCGATCAGCCGCAAGGCCTTCGGCATCAGCGCATGGCCGCGCGTGATCGGCGACCGCGTCGAGTTGCGCATCGAGGCCGAGGCGACGCGCGCCACTGCCGGAGCGGCGATGCCCGACAGCAGCGACACACAGCATTCCACGACCCCGACCGATCCCCAGCCGACCCAGGGCGCATTATCCGTACCGCAAGCACAAACACGATCCGAAGCGGCACCGCCCGCCACCCCGCTGTCCGAACCCACCGACGAACCGACGCGATGACACTGAAAAACACCCACGACCGCTGGGGCGCGGTCAGCCAGACTTTCCACTGGCTGATCGTGCTGCTGATCGCCGGCCTGGCCATCGTCGGCCTGGTGATGGGCGACCTGCCGAAGACCCCGAGATGGTTCTGGGTGTACACCCTGCACAAGTCGACCGGGATCACCGTGCTTGTGCTGCTGGTGCTGCGCCTGGGCTGGCGGCTGTATGCCGGCGCTCCGGACCCGGTGCCGGCCACGCCGAGCTGGCAGCGGCGCGTCGCCACGCTCACTCACTGGGCGCTGTATGCGCTGGTGCTGGCGATACCGCTATCGGGCTGGCTGTACGATTCGGCAAGCGGCCTGCGGCCGTTCAAATATTTTGGCCTGTTCACCATGCCCAAGCTGGTCGCGCCGGACGAATCGACGCGCGACGCCGCGCTCGGCGTGCACCAATGGGGCTTCTGGATCCTGCTGGCGCTGGTCGCGATGCACGCCGGTGCGGCGTTCTACCACCATCTGTTCAAGAACGACGCCACGCTGGTGCGTATGCTGCCGCGCCGCCGCCCACCTTCCGCCACGGAGCCAGACCATGCCGCATGACCCCAAGACCGTCGACTTGAAGACCCCGCTCGCTGTCGCCACCGCCCTGGTCGCACTGCTCGCCGCGCCTGCGCGCGCCGCCGATTATGTGCAGGCACCCGGCTCGACGCTGGCGTTTGCCAGCAAATACGACGGCGAAACCTTCACCGGCAGCTTCGGCGGATTCGCGACGAAAGTGAGTTTCGATCCGGCCAACCTCGGCGCATCCAAACTCGACGTCACCATCCCGCTCGCGCAGGTAAGGAGCGGCAACGCCGATCGCGACTCGACGCTGCAGACCGCGGATTTCTTCAGCACCGCCAAGTTCGCGCAGGCGCGCTACACCGCGAGCGCGTTCCGCAGCCTCGGCGGCAACCAGTACGCCGCCGCCGGCACCCTCGCGCTGCGCGGCGTCAGCAAGCCGGTCACGCTGACCTTCACCTGGACCCCGGGCGCCAGGCCGGTGCTCGCCGGCAAGGCGATCGTCAAGCGGTTGGATTTCAACGTCGGCGGCGGCGACTGGAGCGACACCGGCGCGCTGCCCAACGAGGTCGCGATCAGCACCAGGGTGCTGTTGATGCCGGCGAAGTAGCTCTTCCGCAGCGACACCGGCGAGCGCCCACGCCGGATGCGTTTGCAGCAGTGCCCCGGGCGCGATGGCTTTGCCAGTGAAGCGCCATCGCGGCCGCTACGGGGTGCGCAGGGTGTCCAGCGCCGCCGCATCGAACGGCCAGTCCAACTCCACGCCCGATCGCGCATCGCGCAGCACCGGCACGCGCGCGCCGTAGCGGGCTTCAAGTGCGTCGTCGTCGTCGATGAACACCGATGCGAATGCCGGCACCCGCGCGGCGGCGAGCACGGCGAGCGCGAGGTCGCAGAGATGGCAGTCGTCGCGCTGGTAGAGGATCAGGTCGGGCATCGCAATACGCCAGCGGATGGAAGACGCGGTCGTGCGTGGGCGTCTCCGGCGCGCGCGGCGCATAGAATAGCGGCATGGCCGTCAGCACCTTCGACCTCTACAAGATCGGCATCGGGCCGAGTTCCTCGCACACCGTCGGGCCGATGCGCGCGGCGGCGCGCTTCGTCGAGCGCTGGCTGAGCGAACCCGGCCGCCTGCACGAGGTCACCCGCATCCGCGCCGAGGTGTTCGGCTCGCTGGCGCTCACCGGGCGCGGCCACGGCACCGACAAGGCCGTGCTGATGGGACTCGAAGGCCACTGGCCGAACGAGATCGACCCGGACATGATCCCGGACGCGCTGCTGCGCATCCGCAGCGACAAGCGCATCAATCTCGCCGGCACGCACCAGATCGCATTCGACGAGAAGCGCGACCTCGCGCTCAACAAGCGCCAGAAGCTGCCCTACCACAGCAACGGCATGCGCTTCACCGCCTTCGACGCCGACGACGCGGTGATCGCCACGCGCGACTATTACTCGGTCGGCGGCGGCTTTGTGGTCAACGCCGACGAGGCCGCCGGCGACCGCATCGTCGCCGACACCACGCCGCTGCCGTATCCGTTTTCGAGCGGCGACGAACTGCTGCAGCGCGCGCGCGACAGCGGCCTGAGCATTGCGCAGATGATGTTTGCCAACGAGCAGTCGTGGCGCAGCGAAGACGACATCCGCGCCGGGCTGCGCGAGCTGTGGGCGGCGATGCAATCGTGCGTGGCGCGCGGCATCCGCTCCACCGGCACCCTGCCTGGCGGCCTGCACGTGTCGCGCCGCGCGCCGGCGTTGTTTGTGGAGCTGTCGTCGAAGCCCGAAGCCGGCATGCGCGACCCGCTGACCGTGCTCGACTGGGTGAACCTCTACGCGCTCGCGGTCAACGAAGAAAACGCCGCCGGCGGCCGCGTGGTCACTGCGCCGACCAACGGCGCGGCCGGTATCGTGCCGGCGGTGCTGCACTACTACGACCGCTTCTGTCCCGGCGCGACCGAGCAGGGCGTGTTCGATTTTCTGCTCACTGCCTCGGCGGTCGGCATCCTCTACAAGGAAAACGCCTCGATCAGCGGCGCCGAAGTCGGCTGCCAGGGCGAGGTCGGCGTCGCCTGCTCGATGGCCGCCGCCGGCCTGGTCGCCGCGCTCGGCGGCACGTCGAGCCAGATCGAAAACGCGGCCGAAATCGGCATGGAGCACAACCTCGGCCTGACCTGCGACCCGATCGGCGGACTGGTGCAGATCCCGTGCATCGAGCGCAATGCGATGGGCGCGGTGAAGGCGATCAACGCCGCGCGCATGGCGATGCGCGGCGACGGCAAGCACAAGGTCAGCCTCGACAAGGTCATCAAGACCATGCGCGACACCGGCCGCGACATGCAGGACAAATACAAGGAAACCTCGCGCGGCGGACTGGCGGTGAATGTCATCGAGTGCTGAGCCAGCACTACGAAGATTGTCTGATACAGCAGTTTCTGCGTTTCCCCACGGCCGCGTCCCTGTTCTTTGCATGCGCCGCCGCCGCGAACGGCGGTGGGTGCGGCCGATTGCGCGTGCTTCCGGCGCAGCTCTGTGGATTGTGGAAACGGCAGGCACCTGCGCTTGCTGGACCGTCGCATTCTGAGCACGGAATGCAGGTTGCCTCCGCACGCGCAGCTGTGCAGGCACGCGAGCGAACGCTCGGCGTATCATGCTGCAATGCACCAACACCCGCTCCTGCAGCGCCCGCTGCTCGCTTTGGCCGCCGCGGCTTTCGGCATCGGCACGACCGAGTTCGTGATCATGGGCCTGTTGCCCAATGTCGCCGCCGACCTGCAGGTGACCGCGCAGGGTGCCGGCATGCTGGTCACCGGCTATGCGCTCGGCGTCACCGTCGGTGCGCCGCTGTTGGCGATCGTCACCGCGCGCTGGCCGCGGCGCGCGGCGCTGCTCGCGCTCGTGGCATTGTTCACGCTTGGCAACGTGCTGTGCGCGCTCGCGCCGGGCTACGCGACGCTGATGGTCGCGCGGGTGATCACCGCGTTCTGCCATGCGGCGTTCTTCGGCATCGGTTCGGTGGTCGCCGCTCAGTTGGTGCCGCCCGACCGCCGCGCACAGGCGATCTCGATCATGTTCACCGGGCTCACGCTCGCCAATGTGCTCGGCGTGCCGTTCGGCACCGCGCTCGGGCAGTGGCTGGGCTGGCGGGCGACGTTTTGGGCGGTGGCGGCGATCGGCGTGATCGCGTTGACCGCGCTGTCGGCATGGCTGCCGCGCACGATCGCGATGGGCAGCGGCGGCAATCTGCTGCGCGAGTTCCGCAGCCTCGCGCGGCCGCAGGTGCAGCTGGCGCTGCTGGTCAGCACGTTGTCGTCGGTGAGCCTGTTCAGCGTGTTCACCTACATCGCGTATCTGCTGCGCGACGTCAGCGGTTGGCCGACCGCCGATCACAGCTGGATCCTGCTGATCTTCGGCGCCGGCATCACCGTCGGCGGGCTGATTGGCGGCCGGCTCGCGGACTGGAAGATCTTGCCGGTGCTCGGCGCGCTGCTGGTCGCAGTCGCGGTGGTGTTGGTGGCGTTTTCGTTCACCAGCGAGTTCCGCATCGCGACGCTGATGACGCTGTTCGTGTGGGGGCTGTTGTCGTTTGCAATTGGCCCGGCGACGCAGGTGCGGGTGATCGACACCGCGCACGAGGCCCCGGCGCTGGCATCGACCATCAACCAGGGCGCGTTCAATCTCGGCAACGCCACCGGCGCGTGGTTGGGCGGGCTGATGATCGGCGCAGGGCTGTCGCTGACACAGCTGCCGCTGCTCGGCGCGGGCATCGCGCTGCTGGCGGTGATCGCGGTGATCGCGGCATCGCTGCTCGAATGGCGCGATGCGCGGGTCGGCGCCTGCGCGTGATGCGGGTGAGCAGGCAGCAACCGACAACGCGGTGCTGGTTAGCCTGACACAGGCTGCAGGCGCACTGACAAAGTATCAGCCTGTCATTCCGAGCGCAGCGAGGAATCGATCGCTGGCGGCCAAGGGGACGGTTCTCGCGCTACGCTCAAGATGACATTCTTCTCCAAGCCGCCCTGGTCCATGGAATTTACTATGCGCATCGCGTCATCGCTGTCCGCTTCGGCAATCACGATCGCCATCGTCTTGTTCGCCGCTGCCGCTCACGCGCAGGACGGCCCGCGCTACGGCGCACAGCTCGAAGGCTTCGACTACGCCTACCCGGTCGCGCGCTTCGCATTCGACTCGCAGCGCCAGCCGCTGTCGATGGCGTATCTGGACATCGCCCCGACCTCGTCGGCCAACGGCCGCAGCGTGGTGCTGCTGCACGGCAAGAACTTTTGCGCAGGCACCTGGGAGGGCAACATCGTAGCGCTCAGCGGTGCCGGCTACCGGGTGATCGCGGTCGATCAGATCGGTTTTTGCAAATCATCCAAACCCGAGCGCTACCAGTTCACCCTCGCCCAGCTCGCCGGCAACACCCGTGCGCTGCTCGCGTCGCTCGGCATCAGCAAGGCGACGATCGTCGGCCATTCGATGGGCGGCATGCTGGCAATCCGCTACGCGCTGCAGTACCCCGACGCGGTCGAGCAGCTGGTGTTGATCGATCCGATCGGGCTCGAGGACTGGAAAGCGCTCGGCGTGCCGTGGCGCAGCGTCGACGATTGGTTTGCCGGCGAGCGCAAGACCACGTCCGCGTCGATCAAGCGCTACCAGCAGGCGACCTACTACGACGGCAAGTGGAAGCCCGACTACGACCGCTGGCTGACGATGCTCGCCGGCATGTACGCGGGCCCGGACGGCGAACGCGTCGCGTGGAACCAGGCGCTGGCGTCGGACATGGTGTTCAACCAGCCGGTGGTGTACGAACTGCCGCAGCTGAAAGTCGCGACCACGCTGTTCATCGGTCACAAGGACACGACCGCGATCGGCAAGGATCTGGCGTCGCCGGCGCTGCGCAAACAACTGGGCGATTACCGCGCACTCGGCCGGCGTGCGGCGAAGGCGATTGCCGGTTCGACGCTGGTGGAATTTGAAGACCTCGGCCATTCGCCGCAGGTCGAAGCGCCGGCGCGGTTCAACGCGGCGCTGTTGAAGGCACTGGCGGGCTAGGACATGAGGACCTGCCTGCCGTAGGAGCGCCCCATGGGCGCGATGAAGCGTTATCGGTAACGCCGATCGCGCCCATGGGGCGCTCCTACGGATGGGCAGCGATGCGCAGCACGTCGTCGAGCAATGCCGCTGCGGTCACTTCGGCACCGGCACCTGGACCCTGGATTACCAGCGGCTGGGTGCGGTAGCGGTCGCTGAAGATCGCGACACGGTTGTCGGTGCCGCTGCCGCCGCACAGCGCGTGCGCGGCCGGCACGGCCCGCATGCCGACGCGCGCGCCGCCGGCGTCGACGCGGGCGACGAAGCGCAGCACCGCGCCGCTGCGATGCGCATCGCGAAAACGCTCGGCGATCGGCGCATCGAGGGCGCTCAGCGCGGCAGCGGCCGGTATCGTCGTGTCCATGCCGGGCGGCAGCAACGAGTCGACCCTCACCGCGTCGGCGTCGATGGTGAGACCGGCGGCGCGCGCGAGGATCAGCAGCTTGCGGCGCACGTCTTCGCCGCACAGATCCAGGCGCGGGTCGGGTTCGGTGTAGCCGGCATCGCAGGCCTCGCGCACCAGGTCGGAGAACGGCCGGGTGTCGTCGAAGCGCGCGAACAACCATGCCAGCGATCCCGAGAGCACGCCTTCGATCGCGTGGATGCGGTCGCCGCCGGCGACCAGATCGCGGATCGTGCGCAGCAGCGGCAGGCCGGCGCCGACGGTGGCGGCGTCGCCGTAGTGCGTGCCGCCGGCGCGCTGCGCACGCGCGATCGCCTCGGCGCGTGCGGCATCGGCACCGCTGCCGAGCTTGTTGGCGGTGACCACATGGATGCTGCGCGCGAGCCACTCCGCGTGCCGCGCGGCGACCGCATCGCTGCCGGTGGCGTCGATAACAATGTCGCGCGCATGCAGGAGATCGTCATCGGCCCACGGCAACGCCGCGGCGATGGCGACCGGCGCGGCACGCGCGGTGTGCAGCGCGGTCGCGGTGCCGTTGCCGCAGTCGACCAGCGTGCGCGAATTGCACAGCCAGGCGAAGTCGGGCAGCGCGATGCCGCGCTCGCGCAGCGCGGCAT
>JBOHYD010000304.1:0-7182 GCA_050737635.1 Luteimonas sp.
CGCCGGTTTCGCCTGCGCGAGATGCTGCCGCGACTTGCAACGGCGATGATGCGCTGCAAGCCTTGTCCGGAGCCGCGCTTGCGGGCTGCGAGCAATTTTCATGGCTGAAGGTCGGGGCTAATCAGGAAAATTGATGGAATGAACTGTCTGGTGAAAACCGTGGCGGTTCAAGCGTTACAACATTACGCGTTGAATCCGCTGTCCGTCACATTTTCACCGCTGCCTGCGTCCGAAGTTTGCAGGCGCGATGTCGGGCGTGTGGCGGAGATGGACGTCAATACGTGATTATCAACGCGTATCAATAGACGAGCTGAGCACGGATTATGGCTAAATTATGTATTTCATCACAAAAAACGTTGCCTCAAGAGCAATGCTGCTGACAATTTGTCGCTTGTATTGGCTATGGCGCGGACCAGAGGCTAGGGCACGCCCGATCACCGATCGTCGATGCGCACCCACTCGACGGCATCGCTCGGGGTCGGCATGACGGGCATCGAACCGCTTGGGCCGACCGCATCCCTAGCCCGTTCGCGCAGGTATTCGTGCAGGCGACGGCATGCGCTTAGCAATATCACCGCCGAGTCGTTTCAGCCTAGTTCAGTGCGTGCATCGCTAGTGTGCCCCTCCCTATGTCCGAAGGCGGTATGTCATGCGTCGTTTGAATACCGGCATGAGTCGTGTGCTGATCTTGGGGTTGACCGCATTCGCGGCCCTGATCGTCGTTTTGGCGTTGAGCCTTGGTCCGCAGTTCAGATCACGTCCGCTTGGCAGCACCGGCGCGCCAACACCGGCACCCGCTGCCGCAAACTCCGGCGGATCCGTCGCCCCGGCGTTGCCCCCGCCGCAGGCCAGCACGCTGCCGGAATCGGCGTTTTACGGCTTGAAGACACAGTGGTGGACGCCAACGCCGGCAGAGTCCGACACCGTCACCCCGCTGCAACGCGATGCGTCATGCGCCGATAACGGCTTCCTCGGCTCAGCCGCATCGATGGAAGAATTGCTGGCAACCCGTGCCGCGATCCGCACGCCTGCTGATCGCGAGCGCGTGTTCTACAACAAAGACCGCCGGTTCTTTCAGCGCAACGGCCGCTATCACTCGGTGACTGCGGACTGGGATATCGAGCAACCGCCGCGTTACCGGATTAACTGGTTCAGTTCGGCCAATGCCAATTTCGAAGGTGACTTGCGCGCGGAGCCATTGCCCGTGGGCACGACCGAAACCCTTGACGCTATCCAAGCCCGCGAGCTGCTCGATGCCACCGCATCGGCCGAGACCGGCAGCGACAGCCAGGCCGGAGGCCGGTTCCTGGCCGTCTCCGTCGCCCCCTCGCCGTCCACGCCGGGCGTCGAAGTGGGCTTCATGAACAACCGCGCATTCGCCGTCGGTTTCGACGGCGGGACGTGCCGCTTGCTCGCCTCGGGCAGTGCGGCGTATTGCAGTTGTACTGATCCATCCACAACTAAGGGAGATTCGCATGCACATTAAATCGGGTGCCGTATTCGCACTCAGCTTGATCCTCGGCGGCGTCGCCAGCCTGATCACCGAACAGGCGCAAGCGCAGAACTGGTCGGTGCCGCTGCAACGCGGTGCCCGCGGCAGCGCATGGTGCGTCTGCCGCACCAGCGGCACCAGCCCGCACATCGGCCAGGACTGGAATGCCAGCGGAGCAGAGATCCCGGTGGCGATCGAAGACGGCAACGTGCAATCGACGACCTTCGGGAGCACGTGTGGCGTCTCACTGAATTACACCGATGAGTACGGATCGTCCTGGCGATATGTGCATTTGAACCAGGGCGAGGGCATCCCTGCGAACGGCACACGCGTCGTTAGTGGCGCGCGCATAGGCACCATCTCGAGATATCCGTTAACAGGATGTGGCAATGGCGCGCACCTGCATCTGGAGCGGCGCTCGGCCGGTTTCTTCCGCGACAGCCCAGCAAGCAGATCCTGCGAAGCCGGACCGGAAGCCTGCAACTACAATCCCAATAGCCCTTTCCCGGCGCTGGCCAACACCCAAACAGAGCTGCAGTCCTATGAGGAGCCGGTCAATCTTACCGCCGCCAAGACGCCACAGGCGGGTTGCAAGATCCCGGTCGCGGATTACCCGATTGAAACATTGAACGTGGGCGCGTTGTCGTCGGGCTTGACGGCCTTAGTCTCCGCACAGCCGGATCGGGCGAACGGGGTCAATCACTTGTTGGCCTCCGCGGCGCTGAAGGGCAATGATGCCAACAGCTGCGGCCCAGCGGGCTGCCTGGCCGACTGGAGCCTGTATGCCGAGGTCGGCAAAGGCCAGTACGCCCGCGTGTTTTTCGACAACTCGGTCCGCGGCCAGAAACTGCAGCGCGTTGCCGAAGAACAGTTCTGCGCGCTAACGGCAGCCTCGCGCTATGTGGTCAAGGCCACCACGCTGTCGGGCGAAACGCTCTGGCAGGAGGCGATGGTCAACTGATCGCGCGGTTGGAAGCGCCCCGTTCCGTGCGGCAGGCAACGCAACTGAATCCTGGTTTGCGATTGCGGGCTGATCAAGAACGACGGCAGGGGGCGCTTGCCACACGCCACTAACGCTTAAACGCACGCGTGCAAGCGTTGTTGTCCATCGGCTGTACAGGTACAAATGGCACGTGTCTTGCCTCGCCGCTGGGCGGGGCAAGACACGCTAACGCACCTTCCTGAATTGAGGAGAGTCATTCGAATGAAGATTCAAAGCAAAGCCAAGGGCGCTCGCGCGCTTGCGATGCACCCGATCACCGCAGCGTTGACACTGATCGTCTCGGTGGCCGGCCTGGCGTATGCGGCATCCCCCGCTGAGCTGGCGCAGGCGGCCGGAACCACGGCGCTCAACGTCGAGTCGATGCAGCTGCTGACCGCGAGCAGCGGCTGGGCGGCGGACCAAAAGCACGTCCTGTGGACTGACGACTCCGGCCAGCGCTGGCAGGACATCACGCCGGCAAGCTTGGAGGGCCACAGCATCCAGAGCGTGTTCTTCATGGACGCCAACCACGGTTGGGTTGCCAGCAAGGCAGATACCAGCGGCGAGCTGGCGGTTTCGATCACCCGCAATGGCGGTGCCAGCTGGACGCGGACATCGCTGGCCGCATTCGGCGTAGACGGCACCCCCACCTCCATCGACTTTGTCGATGCGCTAAACGGCTGGATGATGGTGCGCTTGCCCTCCAGCGCCAATTTCAGCATCGGCACCCTGTTGAGGACGCGCGACGGCGGCCAAACCTGGTCACGGCTGTCGGCTCCGCCGATCGCGAGCGCGGTCAACTTCACCTCGCTGCGCACCGGTTGGCTCGCCGGCGGGCCCGCAGGCGACCAGTTGTATGTGACCCACGATGGCGGCCAGCGCTGGCAGCGGCAGTTTGTCTCGCCGCACTCGGCGGCAGATCAGGCCACGGCACCGATCTATCAGGCACCGGTGTTCCGCAATGATCGCGAAGGCACCTTGCCGATGCTGTTCAGCGGCTCCAAGGACTCGGTATTGGCGACCTACGAAACGGTCGACGGCGGCGCGCATTGGAGCATCAAACGCTCGATCCGCCTAGCTGGCGACGTTGAGCGCGACGGTGGCGTGGTGGCTTCGGTGCTCGATGCCGACACCGTGGTGGTGGCGCCCAACAATCGCCGCGGGCTGAGCGTGTTAAGCCAAGGGCAGCAGCGCGACGCGGGCTTGCCAGCACAGTTGGCAACCCAGCAGGCGATCACCGCCATGGACTTCAGCAATGCAAGCCAAGGCTGGATGACCGTGGCCAGCGGGCATTGCGCGCAGGACAAATCGGACTGCCACCAGGAACGTCGACTGCTGGTCACCGCAGACGGCGGCCGTACCACGCGCGACATCACCCCGTCGGTCACGGCGACGCCGTCGACGAACGTCGGTGTGAACCGGGTCACTGCCAGCACCGGCCTCGGCTTCGACAAGTGCGCGATCGGCAGCGTCAGCCAGATGCAGGCCTGGTTTACCAACACCCCATGGAGCGACGCCAATGTCTATATCGGCGGCAGCAACCGCGGTTGTGGTCAAGCCGGTCTCGGCTCGGGCTGGGTGAATTCGATATTCAACCAAGGCTGGCGACTGATTCCAACCTGGGTCGGCCCACAAGCTCCAGGCAGCGTCTGCCGCACCTGCGGCATCATGAGCACCAACACCACCACCGCCCGCCAGCAGGGCATCAACGAGGCCAATGCCGCGGCCGATACCGCCGCTAACCTGGGCCTGCCCGCGCCGACCATCATCTACTACGACATGGAGCGCTACGATCCGACCAGCCACCCGGCGGTGAGAGCCTTCGTCAACGCTTGGGTTGAACGGCTGCGCCAGCGCGGCCATCAGGCAGGCGTGTACGGTGCTGGCGTCAATGCCGCCAACGACTGGGCTCCGATTGCCAATCCGCCCAATGCGGTGTGGATTGCCGCGTGGAACAACAACCAAAGCGTCTTCGGCTTACCCGGACTTCCCGACAGCCAATGGAACAACCACCAGCGCATTCACCAGTTCCGAGGCGACCACGACGAAACTTGGGGCGGGGTGACCTTCAACATCGACAGCAACCGCGCCGACGGACCGGTGGCCGACAATTGATCCAACAGCGCCGACGTTACCTCTGCCATCAACCTCAGGCCAGCACGCTGGCCGCGTTGATGCCGATGGCGGCGATACTGTTGTAGCCCGCGCACCTCGGGCGTCGACAAGATAACGGCTTTGCCTTCACTCCGGCCTCGGGTTTTCAACAAACCCGAGGCCGGTTTTTTTTATGCCCTTGCCTGATTCGCAACGCAAAGCCCGAATCCACCCGCAAAAGACGCAAACAACCTCATCCACGAAGCACGTATTTTGCGTCTTTGCCTCTTTGCCTCTTTGCCTCTTTGCGCAAAGCATTGCTTTTGTTCGGAGCTTGCTTAATGCAAGCCCACGGTGTGCCGCAGCGCTCGGAAGATCGAATCGGTTTGATAGCCGACGCCGTTTTTGAACACCAGCGGGATGCGCCGCATGGCGGTGACATCGCGCACCGGGTCGCCTTCGACCACGACCACATCGGCGCGCTTGCCCACCGCCAAGCTACCTATGCTGTCGTCGCGCCCCAAGAACCGGGCACCATTGAGCGTGGCGATTTTGATCGCCTGCTCGAATGTAAAGCCGGCCTCCACCAGCAGCTCGATTTCGCGCTTTCCGGAGAAGCCGGGGATGACCCCGCCGTAGCCGGTTGGGTCGGTGCCGGCCAGCAACGTCCCGCCAGCCTCGACAAATCGCTTCTCCCACTGCCCAAGCTTGGGAAACAGACGTGTCCAATCGCTCGGCTTGCCTTGCACCGACGTCCAGCCAGCCTCGTATTGCGCCCGCACTTGCGGGTTGAGCAGCTCGAGCGCGGCGCTCGGCGCTTGCGGGCGGCCGGGAGTGAAGGTCTCGAAAACCGTGAGCGTGGAGGTCAATGCGACCTTGCGTTCAATCAGCTGCTGGATCAGTGCGTCGATCCGCGGTGACGCCGGGTCGATGTCGGCCAACGACCGGATCACCTCGGCCGAGGACGGGCAGGCGTCGGGGGCTTTGTTCGCGACAAAATCGCTTGCCGCAGCAAAGCCGTGCTCGAGGTTGTCGATGCCCGCTTGCGCTGCCTCCGCGTAGGTAACCGAGCACAAATGCGCGGTCACCTTGTGACGGCGGCGATGCGCGACGTCGATCACGCGGGCCAGTTCGGCTCGACTGATCTGCATATACGCCTTGTAGGACGTCACACCTTCGTCCGCCCAGTACTGCACCATGCGCTCGGCATCCTCGGGACTATCCAGCGCGTTGACGGCGAGTATCGGCAGGCCCGGGCCGTTGAGATAAGGCGCGGTCACGTCCATGTCCGGGCCGACCAGACGACCGTCGTCGATCGCCTTGCGCATATTGAGGTCGGCGTAGGGCACCATGGTGCCCGCGGTGCGCAGGGTTGTGGTTCCCCCGGCCAGGTACAGCAGCGGAAAGCTATGCACCATCTCGCCGTAGTTGCGCTGGCCGGTGGGGTAGAACATGTGCTCGTGCATCATCACCAAGCCGGGCAGCAGCGTCTTGCCACGGGCTTCGATGACGACCGCATCTTTCGGTATGCGAATGCGCGCGCTTGCGCCGATGGCGGCGATTTTGCCGCGGACGATGACCAAGGTCTGATCGCGCCGAGCGGGCGCTCCCGTGCCATCGACCAATGTCGCGTGAGTGAAGGCAATGGTCGGTTGCGCGTAGGCAACGTGCGGCTTGTCTTGGGCGTGAGTCACGCCAATGAGCATCGACAGCGAGACGGCGAGCACGGACAGGGGTCGATTCATCGATAGGGCCTCGGAAGTGGCAATTTTGAGCGTCAAATGCATGACGCATGGTTGAGCGAAGGTTTGAACAAGTCGTCATCCCAGCGAATGCTGGGGCGTAACTGGCATCACCCGGTGATGTCGGTGGTGCGGCTTGAATCCCAGGGCCAGCATAGGTGCTTGTTGCGGCTGACCCTGACATGCGCGTGACCGCTTGCCTCCGCCAGACGGAACCGTGAATGTCGTCCCCGCAGCGTGGTCGGTACCGATAGCATCCCTACCCGACCGAGCCTTACGCGTGTTCTGTCGGCGACGTGCGGATCGCGGAAACACTTCGGGTAGCTGTATTGCTCGTGGCAGATCGGGGCAGGCCAGCAGCGTCGGCCGCCACCTCCAAACTGTCGACGATCGTGCGTTGCCAGCCATCGGCGCGGGCCGGACGCCAAAGCAGAAACACCTGCTCCTCGCAGCGGAATGGACTGTCGCTCACGATGACGCGCTTGAGCCCGGTTGCTGCCAATAACTGGTCAGGCAAATAGGCTAAAGCGCGACCGGACTGCACGAGTTCGATCAATACCTGCAGATCGTCAACCCAGTAACGGATGCGGCGGGGCAGCTCTTCATCGCGCCAATCGTCGGAACCGATGCCGCGCTTGCGCCCGCAAAACATGGACCGCGTCGGGGAGGCGAAGTCGAAGCGAGACAGTGCAGCGGTGAGAATCGGCGCCGATCGCTGGCAGCCCTGGGCGAGCGCGTGGGTCGGACTCATCGCCAAGTGCATGGTGATCTTGCCCAGCGGTACTGCCTCCAATCCATGATTGAGGGTGAAGCTAGCCTCACGCATGGCCTCATCGGTGACCAACGCGAAGTCTGCGGTCCCTTGCGCCACC
>JBOHYD010000305.1:0-18020 GCA_050737635.1 Luteimonas sp.
GTCCTATTGCCTGTGACAGATGCAAGGTCTGTCACTGATCTCTCCCTCCCCTGGAGCAGATCCGGGAACGACGACCCTCCCCAGGTCCCGTTCCCCCAGCCCCGCCGGCCCCCCCTGCCTGCGGGGCTTTTTTATTGGCTGCTTTTATTCCTGTGTTGCGGATTTCATGAAACGCGCAGGCTGGCTCATCAAAGCGCCATCATCTCGAAATCGTCCTTGGTCACGCCGCAGTCCGGGCAGGTCCAGGTCTCGGGCACGTCTTCCCAGCGCGTGCCCGGCGCGATGCCCTCGTCCGGAAGTCCGGCCGCCTCGTCGTAGATGAAGCCGCAGACGACGCACATCCAGGTGCGATAGGCGATGGCGGTGTCGTTCATCGGATAATGCCGTTCCAGCGGAGTCGCCATGCAGTCGCGCATTGTCACACCCCCCGCCCCGGCAGGAAACCGCATGACACCGCGCTGGCCGCACCGCGCCTCGTTTCCGCGAGGCCTGTATCTGATCACGCCCGACGACAGCGACGGCGCGCGCCTGATCGCGCGCGTACAGCCGCTGCTCGCGCACGCAGCGCTGCTGCAGTACCGCAACAAGCTGGCCGACGCCGCCGTGCGACGCGCACAGATCGTGGCGCTGCTTCCGCTGTGCCGCGCCGCCGGCGTGCCGCTGATCGTCAACGACGACTGGCCACTGGCGGCGGAACTCGATGCCGACGGCGCGCATCTCGGCGAACGCGATGGCGAACTTGGCGCCGCGCGCGCAGCGCTCGGTGCTGACAAGATCCTCGGCGCGTCGTGCTACGACAGCATCGGCATTGCGCGCGCGGCGGCGGACGTTGGCGTCGATTACCTCGCGTTCGGTGCATTCTTCCCATCGGCGACCAAACCGCAGGCGCGTCAGGCGTCACGGCCACTGCTGCGCGCTGCCCAGCAATTGGGGCGTCCGCTGGTGGCGATCGGCGGCATCACCCCGGACAATGCGCCAGCGCTGATCGCCGCCGGTGCCGATCTGGTCGCGGTCATCAGCGGCGTGTTCGCCGCAGCCGATCCGGTCGCCGCAGCGCGCGCGTACCGCGCCTGCTTCGATGCCGCCGCCGCGCCTATCCATGCAACATCTCTCCACGCACTAGGCAGGACCGATCGCGCGATGAACCACGACCACTCCCACACGCTGTTTTCCCGCGCTAAGACGCTGATGCCCGGTGGGGTCAATTCACCGGTGCGCGCGTTCAAGTCGGTGGGCGGCGAGCCGTTCTTCGTGCAGCGCGCGGACGGGCCGTACCTGTATGACGTCGACGGCAACCGCTACATCGACTACATCGGCTCGTGGGGACCGATGATCGCCGGCCACAACCATCCGGCGGTGCGCGACGCGGTGATCCGCACCGCGCGCGACGGCCTGAGCTTCGGCGCGCCGAATCCGCTCGAGGTGACGATGGCCGAAACCATCACCCGACTGGTGCCGGCGTGCGCGATGGTGCGCATGGTCAATTCCGGCACCGAGGCGACGCTGTCGGCGATTCGGCTGGCGCGCGGCGCGACCGGGCGCGCGCGGATCGTCAAGTTCGAGGGCTGCTATCACGGCCACGGCGATTCGTTCCTGGTCAAGGCCGGCAGCGGCGCGCTGACCTTCGGTGTGCCGGACTCGCCGGGCGTGCCGAAAGCGTTGGCCGATCTGACGCTGACCCTGCCGTTCAACGACTTCGACGCGGCCACCGCGTTGTTCGACGAGGCCGGCGACGGCATCGCCGCGCTGATCATCGAGCCGGTGGTCGGCAACGCCAACTGCCTGCCGCCACGCGAGGGTTTTCTGCAGCATCTGCGCGCGCTGTGCACGCGCCACGGCAGCGTGCTGATCTTCGACGAGGTGATGACCGGCTTCCGTGTTGCGCTCGGCGGTGCGCAGGCGCGCTACGGCGTTGCGCCGGACCTGAGCACCTTCGGCAAGATCATTGGCGGCGGCATGCCGGTCGGTGCGTATGGCGGCAGGCGCGAGTTGATGGAGCAGATTTCGCCGGCCGGGCCGATCTACCAGGCCGGCACGCTGAGCGGCAATCCGGTCGCGATGGCGGCGGGTCTGGCGGTGCTGGAGCTGATCCAGGCGCCGGGCTTTCACGCCGAGCTCGAACGCCGCACGCACGCGCTGTGCGACGGCCTCGAAGCCGCCGCGCGCGACGCCGGCGTGGCGTTCACCAGCACCCGCGTCGGCGGCATGTTCGGGCTGTTCTTCAGCGCGCAACCCGTCGACACTTATGCGCAGGCGGTCGCTTGCGACACGGCGGCGTTCAAGCGCTTCTTCCATGCGATGCTCGAACGCGGCGTGTGTCTGGCTCCGTCGGCGTTCGAGGCCGGCTTCATGTCCGCCGCACACGACGATGCGGTGATCGCGCAGACCATCGCCGCCGCGCGTGAGGCGTTCGCGACGCTGCGCTGACGCACGCCTTTGTCACCACCCGCGCCGCCAGCACGCGCCATCACCGGATCCCCGCCCATGCGCCTCGAGACCCTCGCCATCCACGCCGGCGGCCACAGCGACCACGACACCGGCGCGGTAACGCCGCCGATCCATCTGGCGACGACCTTCCGGCACGGCCCGGCCGGCGAGCGCGTCGCCGGCTACGAGTACCAGCGCGAGAGCAACCCGACCAACGACCGGCTGCGCGCGGCGATCGCGGCGCTGGAGGGCGGCGCGGCGGCGCTGACCTGCGCATCGGGCATGGCGGCGATCAGCGCGCTGCTGGAATCGCTGCCGGCCAAGGCGCGGATCGTGATTCCGGACGATTGCTACACCGGGCTGCGCCTGCTGGCCGCAGAGTTTTTGCCGGAGCGCGGCGTGCATGTCACGCGCGCCGATATGAGCGATCTCGGCGCGGTGCGCGCGGCGTGCGCGGGCGGCGTCGCGTTGATCTGGGCGGAAACGCCGTCGAACCCGCTGCTTACGATCAGCGATCTGGCTGGCCTAGCTGACATCGCGTGCGCACACGATGCGTTACTCGTCTGCGACAACACCTTCGCCTCACCGGTGCTGCAACAGCCGCTGGCGCTCGGCGCGGACGTGGTGATGCATTCGACCACCAAGTATTTCGGCGGCCACAGCGACGTGCTCGGCGGCGCGCTGGCGTTCGCGCGCGAGGATGCGTTCTATGCCCGCGTCGCGCATCGGCTGCACATCACCGGCGCGACGCTGGCGCCGTTCAGCGCCTGGCTGACGCTGCGCGGCTGCCGCTCGCTGCCGGCGCGGATGGCGCTGCACTGCGCGAACGCGCGCGCGGTGGCGGCGTTTCTCGCCACGCAGCCACCGATCGAGCGCGTCAACTATCCCGGCCTCGCCTCGCATCCCGGGCACGCGGTCGCGACGCGACAGATGCGCGATTTCGGCGGCATGCTCAGCGTGCAGCTGCGCGGCGGTCGCGACGCCGCGCTGGCGATGGCCGGGCGGCTGCAACTGTTTACCAATGCGACCTCGCTCGGCGGCTGCGAATCGCTGGTCGAGCATCGCGCGTCGGTCGAAGACGCGAATCCGACCTCGCCGCAGAACCTGCTGCGGCTGTCGGTGGGACTAGAGCATGTCGAGGATCTGATCGAGGATCTGCGGCAAGCGCTGCCATCGCTGTAGGAGCGGCGGCGGCGGCTCGCCTACAGGGGCGCGACAGCCTGCAGCGCCTTGCCCAGCCGCCGCATGCCGTCGGCAATGTCGGCATCGGCGATGTTCAGCGGCGGCACCAAACGCAGCACGTCGGGGCCGGCTTGCAGCAGCAGCAATCCTTGCGCGGCGGCGTGATCGAGGATCTCGCCGGCGCGACCGGCGTAGTCCGGCCGCAGCACCGCGCCCATCATCAGGCCGCGGCCGCGCACGTCGGCGAACACCTTCCGCTCCTGGTCGATCGTCGCCAACGCCGCGCGGATTGCCGCCGACTGGCGCGCGACATTCGTCGCGATCGCCTCCGACGACAACTTGCGCAGCGCGACGCGCGCGACCGCGGCAGCGAGTGGATTGCCGCCGAAGGTGGTGCCATGCGCGCCAAACTGCATCACCTCGGCCACTTTCGGGCCGGCCAACAGCGCACCGATCGGAAAGCCGCCGCCGAGCGCCTTGGCCAGCGTCACGATGTCGGGCCTGACCGCGTCCTGCCAATGCGCGAACAGCGTGCCGGTGCGGCCCATGCCGCACTGGATCTCGTCGAGCACCAATAGCGCATCGAAGCGATCGCACAGCGCGCGCGCCTGGGCGAGGAAGCCCGGTGCGGCCGGCATCACCCCGCCCTCGCCTTGCACGGGTTCGACCAGCACCGCGGCGACGTCGTTCGACGCCATCGCGGCCTCCAGCGCATTGATGTCGTTGAAATCGACGTAGCGGAAGCCGCCGGGCAGCGGTTCGTAGCCCTCGTGGTATTTCGGCTGCGCGGTGGCGGTGACCGCGGCCAGGGTGCGGCCGTGGAAGCTGCCGCGGAAGGTCACGATCACGCGCTGGTCCGGCGCGCGCCCCTGGCCGGCGGCGCGCTTGCGCACCAGCTTGATCGCCGCCTCGTTGGCCTCGGCCCCGGAGTTGCACAGAAACACGCGCTCGGCGAAACGCGATGCCGCGGCCAGTTCTTGCGCCAGCCGGATCGGCGGCTCGCTGGTGAACACGTTGCTGGTGTGCCAGAGCTTGCCGGCCTGTTCGACGAGCGCGGCGTTGAGGTCGGCATCGTTGTGGCCGAGCCCGCAGACCGCGATGCCGGCGGAAAAATCCACGTACTCGCGACCGTCGCGATCCCACACCCGGGCGCCGTCGCCGCGCTCGAGGATCAGCTCGCGCGGGCGATACACCGGCAAGGTGTGGCGCTTGCCGAGGGCGAGGAGGTCGGCGGTGGTGTCGTTGGTAGCGGTCATGGTCCGGGCGAAGCGGTCAGTCGAGAAACAAATCCGGCAGCAGCGGCTGAGTCGGGTCGACGGCGTAGTGCGACAGGTCGGTGATGCCGGCGTCGCGCAGCACCTCGTCGTCGATCAGGAACTGGCCGCTGAGACCCTGCGCGGGCCGCGTCAGCACCGCGTGCGCGGCATCCGCGATGATCTCCGGGCGGCGCGCGTTGGCGAGATCGACGCCGGGGATCATGTTGAGCGCGTCGGTGGCGATCAGGGTGCGCGGCCACAGCGCGTTGACCGCCACGCCCTGCGCACCGAACTCCGCCGCCAGCCCGAGGGTGACGAAGCTCATGCCCATCTTGGCCAGCGTGTAGCCGGTGTGCGCGGCCCACCATTTCGGGTCCAGCGACGGCGGCGGCGCGAGGCTGAGGATGTGCGGGTTGGGCGCGGCGAGCAGGTGCGGCAGGCAAGCCTGCGCGCACAGGAACGTACCGCGCGCATTGACCTGCTGCATCAGATCGAAGCGCTTGATCGGGGTGTCGAGCGTGCCGCGCAGCCAGATCGCGCTGGCGTTGTTGACCAGGATGTCGATGCCGCCGAAGGCGGCGACGGTGGCGGCGACCGCGGCGCGGACGTCGTCGTCGTCACGGATGTCGCACTTCAGCGCCAGCGCGCGGCCGCCGGCGGCCTCGACGGCCGCGGCGGCGGCGTGGATGGTGCCGGGAAGCTTTGGATTGGGCACGACGGATTTCGCCGCGATCGCGACGTTGGCGCCGTCGCGCGCGGCGCGCAGGGCGATCGCGAGGCCGATGCCGCGCGAGGCACCGGTAATGAACAAGGTCTTGCCGGACAAGGTCGACATAAAGGTTCCGGTCATGCGGATGGCTCATTGTAGGAGCGCCCGCTAGCAGGGTGTTGAAAAACACCCTGCTAGCGCGGCCAAGGAGGTTTGCGTCGACGGAGCCAGCGCGTGAGCGCTTGATTCGTCGGCAGACCGTCCGGGCATGGACCGGACTGGCGACGTGAAAAACGCACAGGAAGTGCGTTTTTCAACAACCCGATAGGCGCGATGGCTTTTCGAGCGTCGTTGCCCACGCGCATCGCGCCCATCGGGCGCTCCTACGGCTTCGGTCCCTGGCCCTCGTTGTCTTGCCATTTGAGGATGCGGCGGGTAACCACGCGGTACAGCGGCTTGCCAGCGCGGAACCACGCGTCGCGGATCCATGAATGACGCCTCAGCACGCGGCGCTCGACCGGCGTGAGCTGCTGCGGGCAATACGTGCGCTTGTGCTTGAGCAGGTGGCGCAGGTCCTCGCGGGCGAGCAAGCGCAGCCAGCGCGAACGCGGTGCGCCACGTACCGACAGCTGGAAGTCGATCAGCGCAGGCCCACCGTCGGCGAGCACCAGCCAGTTGGCCTCCTTGGCCAGATCGTTGTGCGCGACACCGCGCCGGTGCAGGCACTGCAGCAGTTTTCGTGCGGCATGAAAATACCCGAGATCGTCGTGCGGCGGGCGCTGGTACATCGCTGCGCCGTCGAGATAGCTGCGGTCGAGGATGCCGCCGTGCCAGCTGAGCAGCTGCGGCAGCGCGTCGAGTCCGTGCGCCTTGCGCAGCCCGTCGGCCTCGCGTTGCGCCAGCCACCACGCCGGCAGTCGCAGCCACGGCGGTACATGGCGGACGTCGCGGCGCACAAACAGCCCGTCGCCGTCGCGCATCAGTGCGATACGGCCGAAGCTGTCGGATTTGAGCGCCTGCACTTCGATGGCGTGGCTTCGCGGCATCGACGAATTGTAGAGCGGGCCTGGGTCCAGCGCTGCCTGCGGCCTGCTTCGTGTTATCTGGGCAATGCCAGACCGGTATCGGTGCCGATGATGGGTTGGTCGGGATGGCGACGATCGTCGACTGTCGCGATGGTGAGCGTGGACCCGCCCTACAATTGGCGGATGGTGACTGGATGAACGGCTGGTTCGGGCAGCTCGTCGCGTGGATCGCCGAACACCCGGTCGCGGCGGGGTTTGCGATCTTCGCGATCGCGTTCTGCGATGCAGTGGTGGTGCTCGGCGCGATCGTGTCGGCGTTGCCGCTGCTGTTCGCGGTCGGCTTGCTGATCGGCTTCGGCGAGCTGTACGGCCCGTACGCGGTGCTGTGCGCGTCGCTGGGCGCGTTTGCCGGCGACGGCCTGAGCTTCTGGGCCGGCCGGCGCTGGGGTGCGGCGCTGCGAACAGTGTGGCCGTTTTCGCGTTATCCGCAGATCTTCGATCGCGTCGAGACGATGCTGCGCCGCAACGGCATCAAGAGCCTGCTGATCGCGCGCAACTTCGGGCCGATTCGGCCGTTCGTGCCGGCGATGGCCGGCATGCTGCGGATGCCGTTGGTGCGCTATGTGCCGACGAGCGCGTTCGCGGCGGTGACGTGGGCGCTGCTGTTTCTCGGCCCCGGCTGGCTGCTCGGCCATGCCTACGACGCGGTCGCCGCGGTCGCCGATCGCCTCGCGCTCGCGCTCGGCGCACTCGTCGTCGCGCTGGCGCTGATGTGGGCCTTGGTGCTGTACACCTACCGCTGGTTTGCGCGCCATGCCGACTCGCTGCTCGCCCGCGCGTTGCGCTGGACGCGCGCACATCCTCACCTCGGCCGTTATGCGGCGGCGCTGATCGACCCCAACCGTCCCGAATCCGCCTCGCTGGCGATCCTCGCGCTGTGCCTGCTTGGCATCGGCGTGGCGTGGTTCGCGCTGCTCGGCACCGTGGTCGCGCGCGGTGAGCCGCTGGCGCTCGACCGCGCGGTGTTCGACGCGATGACCGCATTGCGCAACCCGCTCACCGACCGGCTGATGGCCGCGCTGGCGTCGATCGGTGATGCCGCGGTGATCGGCCCGCCGGCGGCATTGGCGATGGCGTGGCTGCTGTGGCGGCGGCGCTGGATTGCCGCGGTGCACTGGCTGGCGGCGCTGGCGTTCGGGCTGGCGCTGACCGCGCTGGTCGGCGTCGCGGTCGACATGCCCAATCCGCCGACCGCGCCGGCCGGCTTCGGCTTTCCGTCGATCGCGGTGACGATGACCACGATCACCTTTGGCTTCTTCGCGGTGCTGATCGCGCGCGAGATGCCGGGGCGCAAACGCGTGTGGCCGTATTTGGTCACCGGGCTGATCGTCGCGGTGCTTGGTTTCGCGCGCCTGTACCTCGGCGCGCACTGGCTCAGCGACGTCGCCGGCGGCACCTTGTTCGGCATCGCGTGGCTGCTGGTGCTGGGCATCGCGTACCGGCGCCACGTCGCGCGCTCGTTCTGGATGCGGCCACCGGCGGCGATCTTCTATCTCGCTTTTCTCGCCGCCGCGCTGTGGCATGCGCCGCGCGCGGTCGACGGCGTGCTTGCGCAGTTCACGGTACCGCCGCCGGCCACGCTGCGGCTCGACGACTGGTGGGCGCGCGACTGGGCGAGGCTGCCGGCACAGCGCGACGAGCGCGACGCCAGCCGGCGCTGGCCGCTCGACGTGCAGCTCGCCGGGCCGATCGAACCGCTGCTGCGCCGGCTGCAAGCCGCCGGCTGGGGCGTGCAGGCGCAGGCCGGCTGGGTGGCGACGCTGCAACTGCTCGATGGCGACGTGATCCCCGAACGCCAGCCGGTGCTGCCGGCGACGCTCGACGGCGAAGCCGAAACCCTGCTGCTGCGCCGCCCGGGCGCAACGTCGCGCGAGACCAAAGCGCTGCGGTTATGGCGCGCGCCGCTGCAATTGCGCGACGGCACGCCGCTATGGATCGGCAGCACGCAGGTGCTGCGCTACGCGGAGCCGTTCGGATTGTTTGCGCTGTGGCTGCCGGAAGCCGACAGCGGCGTTGCGCATGCCGATGTGGTCAAGGCGCTGCACGGCATGGATGCAGTGGAATCCGCGCACCCCGCGACCGGCACGCCGGTGCTGCGCATCCGCGTGCCGCCGGCTCAGGACGACATCAGCGCCAGCAACTGATCGAGCCGCGCGTGCGGATCGCTTTCCTGCAGCAGCGCCTGGCGCTGTGCATCGGACAGCGGCAGAAACTCCGCCAGCCGCCAGCCGACCCACGCCGCGTCGTCGAAGCACGACTTTGCTGCCGACGCGTACTCGCCGCCGAGGTCCTCGACGATGCGCTGCAACACCGTCGCCAGCAAGCCATGCTGCGGCTGCAGCTGATCGTTAGCATCTGCGGCCAGCCAGTCGATGTCGGCGACCACCAAGCCGTTGTCGCGCACCCGCGTGCGGCGCACATGGAAACGGCGCATGCCGCGCACGCGCAAGGTCAGCAGGCCGTCGTCGCCGGTGCCGAAATCCTCGATCATCGCCTCGGTGCCGAACGCCGCCGGATGCGCCGGCGCACCGCTTTCGCGGCCTTCGAGCACCAGACAGATGCCGAAGCCCGAGCCGGCGCGGCCGCATTCGCGCACCAGATCGAGATAGCGCTGCTCGAACACGCGCAAACCCAACGCCGCGCCAGGCAGCAGCACGGTGTGCAGCGGAAACAGACTCAGGGAAGCGCTGGCGTTGTCGAATGCGGGCATGGCGTCAACGGCGTGGGATGGGCCTTGGTCCGCCGTTGCGGTGCCTGCGTCGCGCGGCAACGCTAACGCGGCGGATGCCACAGTGGGCCGAGGTCCACCCTACGCAATTTGTTGCAGGCTGGCGAGGAACCGGCGCGGCGCGCCGTCGAAGCCGCCATTGGACATGAACAGCACATGGTCGCCGTCGCGCGCGAGCATGCGCAACGTGTCGATCAAGGCATCGGTATCGCTCACCGCGTGGCCGTCGCCGCGCAGCGCGACGACCACCTTGCCGGCGTCCCATGCCAGTTCCGGGCGATGCAGAAACACCACCGTATCGGCCGCGTCGAGCGACGGCACCAGCGCTTGGGCATGCGCGCCGAGCCGCATCGATGCGCTGCGCGGCTCCAGCGCGACGACGATCCGCGCCGCACCAACCCTGGCCCGCAATCCGGCCAGCGTGGTCGCGATCGCGGTCGGGTGATGCGCGAAATCGTCGTAGACGGTGACGCCGCGCGCGCTGCCGACCACTTCAAGTCGACGCTTGACGCCGCGGAACGCCGCGAGCGCGGCAATCACCGCGGCGACGTCGACGCCGACCGCATGGCAGGCCGCGAGCGCGGCGAGCGCGTTCATCACGTTGTGGCGGCCGAGCAGCGGCCAGCGCACGGTGCCGACCTCGCGGCCTTGATGGCGCACGACGAAGGCGCTGCCGTCGTCGTCGACCAGCGCTGCGCTCCAGTCCATCGCCGGATCGAACCCAAAGCGTTCGACCGGCGTCCAGCAGCCCATCGCCAGCACCGCGGCGAGGTGCGCGTCCTCGCCGTTGACGATCAGCCGCCCGCGCGCGGGCACGGTGCGCACCAGATGATGGAACTGGCGCTGGATCGCCATGAGGTCGGGGAAAATATCCGCGTGGTCGAACTCGAGGTTGTTGAGGATCGCCACCAACGGCCGGTAGTGGACGAACTTGCTGCGCTTGTCGAAGAACGCGGTGTCGTACTCGTCGGCCTCGACCACGAACTCGCGCGACGTACCGAGCCGCGCCGACACGCCGAAGTCCTCGGCGACGCCGCCGATCAGAAACCCCGGCTCGCGCCCGGCCGCCTGCAGCAGGTAGGCGAGGAGGGTGGTGGTGGTGGTCTTGCCGTGGGTACCGGCAACGGCCAGGGTGTCGCGGCCGGGCAGCACCTGGTCGCGCAGCCACTGCGCGCCGGAGGTGTAGTTCAGGCCGTGGTCGAGCACGTATTCGACGGCGGCGTTGCCGCGCGACAGCGCGTTGCCGATCACCACCTGATCGACATCACTGGCGATGTTGCCCGGCGAATAAGCTTGCGCCAGTGCGATGCCGAGGGTTTCGAGCTGGGTCGACATCGGCGGATAGATCGCCTGATCGCTACCGTCGACCGCGTGCCCGAGCTCGCGCGCCAGTGCCGCCACACCGCCCATGAAGGTGCCGGCGATGCCGAGGATGTGAAGTTTCATGCGTGGCATTCGGCGGTCATGACGGTCCAGCACTGAAAATCATCGGGTCCGCGAAGGACACCAAGGGCGCGCAAAACAACCACGCAGCAACTCGCTTTGTTTCGCGTGTTTCGTATCCTTCGCGGACCTCCCGCCCCTCCGGTCGGCCAAGTCTCGCGTGATGACTCGCCATCGCGAAAGCGTGATCAACCGACCTCGGTCGCCGGCGTAATCGTTCCGACGATGCGGTCGAACACCACGTCCAGCGTGCCCACGCCGTTCACCACGCTCAGCTGGCCGTGCTGGCGATAGAAGTCGATCACCGGCGCGGTCTGTTCGTCGTAGACCGTCAGGCGCTTGCGCACCGCGTCGGGGCTGTCGTCGGCGCGGCCTTCGGCCTTGGCGCGGCCGGCGAGGCGGTCGATCAGCAACTCGTTGTCGACATCGAGCTGCACCGCGGCGTCCATCGGCTGGCCGATGCGCTGCAGCAGCATGTCGAGCGCGGCGGCCTGCGCGAGGTTGCGCGGATAGCCGTCGAGAATGAAGCCATTGCCGACATCCTCGCGCGACAGCCGGTGTTCGAGCATGCCGAGCAGGATGTCGTCGGAGACCAGGTCGCCGCGCGCCATCACTTCTTTGGCCTGCAGGCCGAGCGCACTGCCGGCGGCGACTTCGGCGCGCAGCAGGTCGCCGGTGGAAATGTGCGGCACCCGCAGATGATCTTTCAGGCGTGAGGCCTGCGTGCCCTTACCGGAGCCGGGGGCACCGAGGAGTACCAGTCGCATCGATTGCTCCATCCAAACAGAAATAGCCAACGCTGAATATAGCCAGCACTGAAATAGCGGTTCGCGACGCGGAGCTACAATCCGCGAACCACGACGCGGCAGCGCAGCGAAGTCCGCACCAGCTTACCTCACCGCCCTGGCGTCCCGTCCGTCGGCCCTGCCTCGTCAGCCTTGTCCCGCCCGTCCCCACCGCCACCGAGACCATCATGCCCGCCGGAACCCTTCTTTACGCCCAGAGCGGCGGCGTCACCGCCGTCATCAACGCCACCGCGTCGGCGGTGATCACCCAGGCGCGCGTGCGCAAGGTCCGTGTGCTGGCCGCGCGCAACGGCATTCTCGGCGCGCTGCGCGAGGAGCTGATCGACACCTCGAAGGAGTCCGCGGCTGCGATCCGTGCGCTCGCTCACACGCCGGGCGGCGCGTTCGGTTCGTGCCGCTACAAGCTCAAATCCGTCGACGCCGACCGTGCCAAGTACGAGCGCCTGCTGGAGGTCTTGCAGGCCCATGACGTGCGCTATTTCCTCTACAACGGCGGCAACGATTCCGCCGACACCGCCAACAAGGTGTCCAAGCTCGCCGCCGAGTTCAGCTACCCGCTGACCTGCATCGGCGTGCCCAAGACCGTCGACAACGATCTCGCGGTCACCGACTGCTGTCCGGGCTTCGGCTCGGCGGCCAAGTACACCGCGGTGTCGGTGCGCGAGGCCGCGCTCGATGTCGCGGCGATGGCGGAAACCTCGACCAAGGTCTTCGTCTACGAAGCGATGGGCCGCCACGCCGGCTGGCTGGCGGCGGCGGCAGGCTTGGCCGGCAAGACCGTCAACGACGCACCGCACCTGATCCTGTTCCCGGAGCGCGCCTACGACGAGGCCGATTTCCTCGCCCAGGTGAAACGGATCGTGGACAAGGTCGGCTACTGCGTGGTCGTCGCCAGCGAAGGCATCCAGACCGCGGACGGAAAATTCGTCGCCGATGCCGGCGGCGGCACCGACTCGTTCGGGCACACCCAGCTGGGCGGCGTCGCGTCGTTTCTCGCCGGCCGCGTCAAGGACGCCCTCGGCATGAAGGTGCACTGGACCCTGCCCGACTATCTGCAGCGCTCCGCGCGCCACATCGCCTCAAAAACCGACCTCGACCAGGCGCTGGCGGTCGGCAAGGCCGCCGTGCAATTTGCGCTTGCCGGCCGCAACGCGACCATGCCGGTGATCGTGCGCGCCGCCAGCCAACCCTACCGCTGGAAGATCGGCGAAGCCTCGCTCGACAAGGTCGCCAACCACGAGAAGAAGATGCCGGCCGGCTTCATCCGTCGCGACGGCTACGGCATCACCACCGCCGCGCGCGCGTACCTTGAGCCGCTGATCCGCGGCGAGGCGCCGCCGCCGTACGGCCGCGACGGCATCCCGGCGTATGTCGCCCTCAAGAACGTCGCGGTGCGCAAAAAGCTCCCGGTCTGGAAGGAATAGGCACGCGATCGAGCGTGATCGTTGGCATTCCGATGGCTTCCCCCGCGTCCTGATTGGCGTCGGGGATCGGACGCACGCATGGCTTGGGCGGTCATCCGCACACGATGACCGCCGCAGGTACGCGCCGGCCGCGATCCGGATGCCGCCCCGGCAGCAGGCGTCGGTCGATCCGGCGCGCGCGCCGCAAGGGCCGGGCGCGGTCGCTTCACAGTCCGCCGGTGCGCGCGTTTGAGGCAATGCAGACCGGGAAGAACGTGCGATGCACGGCACCGCCGGCGCATCCCTCCCGGACGAGTCATCGCCATGGCCTATTTCAAGCTCGATCTTCCCGACAGCATCAACACCTACGCGTTCGACTATCACAGCCATTTCACCGGTATCTTGCCGGTGCGCAGCAAGGCCCGGGACGACACCCGCCCGTCGATGGCGCGGTTGGTCGCTGAGGCCTACAACATCGATCCAGATCGCGCCGAACTGGTGCTGTTCGATTACGCGCTTGCTTTGATGATCGACCCCGCGAGCAATCCGTTCGCCAGGCTCGGCAAAGCGGCCAACAAGGCCGCGTACGAGCGCGCAGAGTGCGCCGGCGAAAATATCTATATCGCCTGCGTCATCGTGCTCGACCGCTTTGGCTATCTCGGGCCCGAACTGCGATCGTTGCCGATCGAGCGCCGCGACATCTACGACGCCGTGCGCAGCACGGTGATCATCCCAGCGCTGACGGCCAGGGGCGATGTCGATCGCGGCTTGCTGAAGACGATCCGTTACTTCAACGGCAAGACCTACAGCACCAACAAGTACACGCCGTTCGACGACTGCTACAAGATGCGCGGCGTGTTCGTCAAGCAGTTCTGCGGCGCAGATCCCGCGGACTATTCCAAATGGGACCAAAGCGGCCCGCAGGCGCAGCGCTACCACGCCTGGATCGATGCGACCTTCGACTACCTCTACCAGTCCGGGGTCAGAAACACCCAGAGCGCCGCCACCGAAGACGAGATCGAGGCGCTGAACGCCAGGGTCACGCGGTACAACAGCGCGCGCGGCAGCAATTTCAAGCTGCTTGTCCATACCCCCAACCAGTATCTGCGCGACGGCAAGCTGCGCGAGTACCTCGATGCGAAAGTGCTGCCGCAGCTGATCAATCCTGCCTACACGAACGTCGTCGGTCTCGACCTGCTCGGCGCCGAAAACAAAGTCGGCAACTACCGCGAGCTATTCGCGTTTCTCGCCGCGCAGAGCGATCAACTCGTTGGCCAGTTCGGGCCGGGCAAACCGCGGTCGCGCACGCTCATCGCGCACATCCACTGTGGCGAGGGCAGCGGGTTCGGCGCGGACAATCGTTCGATGACCGGATACGGCATATACGAGCTCGGGTCGGTAGGCGACGGCTATTTCAAGCGCTTCTCGCGCTACATCCTGTCCTGTGCGAAGGCCGCGGAGGAACGCCTGGCGGACACGCCGCGCGGCACGCGCGGCACCGCGATCGCGCAGGGACTGTTCGACGAGCTGTTCCACAACAATGCCATGACCTACCGAAGCAGGGCGCTGCGCCGGTTCGACATCAGCACCGAACGCTCGCGTAGCCTCGCGGCCTACAACGCAAAACGCAATGTCATGGCGCTCAGCGAGAGTTTCGACAGTGTTCCCGTCAGCGGCGCGCGGAGCTGGTATCAGCAGCTCACCCAAGACAGTGCTCTGTTCTCGTTTCGCCTCGGCCACGACTACTACTACCGCAGCTACATGGCCGCGAAGTACCCGGCAGTCGCGTTCGACACCAACCTGGGCAGCAATGCCATCACCGGCGCGTCCGGTCTGTTCGCCTCGATCGAGTCGTACCGGATCAACCGCGGTTTCCGCCATCTCGACGGCTATATCGACACCGACGTGCTGGAGGCCGCCGGCAACGCGGTGGCCTACATGGGCTCGGACGCATTGACGCAGGAGCAGATCGCGAAATTTGCCAGCTATAGCGCGATACCTGGCCGCTTTTACGACGTCCTCGACGAGGCCGATACGCAGCAATGGATCTGGACCCAGCTCACCGGTGCTCTGGGCGCGCTGAGCACCGACAAAGCCCTGTCGTACCAGATCTACAAGAACCTGGTGAACGACATCGCCGGCAATGCCGGGCCGGGTGCACAGCGCTACCAAGCGCTGATCCGCGTGTTCACGCTGTACCAGAACTGGCGATCCTATCTGCTCGGTGCCGATGGCCAAGGCGCGGAGCACACCGAAACCCAGGACGAATTCCTGCGCATGCTGATCCTGCTCGCCTACACGCTGCTGCCGACCGGCGTGACCGACATCGACGAGTCGCTGCTCGGCAGCCTTGGCAACTTTGTCGACGAAATCGCGCATGCGTACTGGCGCGACACCGTCGGCGTGCCGACAGTGCCGGAACCGCCCACGCAACCGCTGCGCATCGAACGGATCGACGGATTCAAATCTCCCGCATCAGTGGTCGCCCTGTACCGAAGAGCCGTCGCACAGTGACCCTGCGGCTGCCGCAATGCGGGCCGTGATCTCCACAAGCAGAGGACCTGAGTATGGACGACATTGCCGACTATCTGCTCATCGCACAGTCACGCGCGGCGGCCGCGGATGCACCTGTCCCGCAGCAGGCGATCGACACCCCGATCCAGCCATTGCCGCCACCGCCATCGACGGATGACGCACAAGCCCGCGACACCTTGCGCTCGCTGCTGCGCGACAAGGCGCTGCTCAGCGCCCTGCTGCGCTTTGTCGACGCCAAGTAAGCGCGGTACCGGATCGACCGCCCCAACGCCGTAAGAGATTGTTTAAGGTCTTTCGAGTAACAGCGCCCAAAAAGCGAGGCAAATGAATTGTAGGCTGGTGCTGAGCTTGCGCTCGCCGTTCCTCCATCGCCGGCAGCACCTCAAAAGTCAGCCGAAGGAGCGTTTCACGACCTAGCACTGCGTGGCTCTGTCGTCTACGACCGAATTTGACAACGGATGCTCGCATGACTATTGGGCTTGGCCAAGCCCCGTAGTCGGTGCGACAGCACACTTTCAAGTGTGCTGCAGAGGTGAGACGATCCGGTCGTCTTGCGGGGGGCAGCCGCAAGACTCGCAAGCAATGTACCAGGTAGCGGATCAAGACAAGGCATCAAGGAAAGGGGTGAATCGCTCGGGGCCACCCCCATCGCTTGCGGCGTAAGCGTTTCAGCGGATGCCGTTCTGTGAACTACCCAGCCTCTGGGGCCGGGATGCTTATTCAAGATGAAAGTTTTCGCCAACAGACGCTTCAGGGGGAGATAAAATGAAGGGCATCAGGACTTTGCAAAGAGCTGCAACCTTCATCGCGCTGACGCTAGCCAGCATTATTGCTAATTTTCCAGTTCAGGCACAAGGAATTGCTGCTTTTGATTATCTCGAGAAAAATATACGCGGCTCACAGGTCATAGCGCCGTTGAGCTCGGAACTCTTCGGAGACAGCGTTAGCCTCTTCAATGGCGCGACACAGCTGGAAATTTTTGATATCGACCTCAAGGGCAATAATGCGCTTCCGGTCAAGCCTGGGCGTCGACTCGACTTGAGCGTGCATGGCTCGACGACGCTGAATCCGAACGGGAGCGGCTCCAATTTCGAGACATTGGGCGGATTTGGCACTTGGGATCTCAGCGTACCGTATATGCACGGCATGTTCGATATCACCTATGGCTGGACCGCGCATGACTCCAACCAGCGTTGCTCGTTGCCGGGCCCGCCAAAATACAACTATATATTTAACCTGCAGGATATCTGGTCTGGCGTGCAGTTGCAAATTCCTGGCGAAGGCGAAGTTGAGGTTCTCCGCATAGGGTCGGAGCATGTCATGCCAACAGACGGGCGTACCTATTACTGGGGTACGCGCACCCTTCATCGTGGACGCTGTATTTCGTCGGTCTCCGGATTGCCGGGGGAAGGGTTCGAGTTTGTCGATAGTAACGGTATAACCTACCGATTCGATGTTGCCGTCAGGCGCGATGGTGGCGTCGTGGCAAAAGCAACGCTTTACGATACCTATTACACACAACGCCAAGGCATCTACCTGATGGCAAGCCTTGTGCGAGACCGCCACGGCAACACCGTCAACTATAACTACGTCGGCGAGCGGTTGATGAGTATTGTCTCCAGCGACGGTCGTTCGATTACCCTGGAATGGGATCAGAGTCGAGTCGTCAGAGCAAAAGCGAACGGCAGAGTGTGGAATTACCTGTATGGCAGTTCATTCGATGTCGTAAACCCTGACGGATCCAGATGGAGTTATACCGCTCAAGGGGCACTTAATGTCGATTATCAGTCGCTTGATGTTGAGGGCGGGTGCATCTACCCGCTGGCATTCGCCACGCCGTACACACTGACCGCCGTCCACCCCTCCGGCGCACGCGCCGTATTTTCCTTAGAATATCTTATTCACACGATCAGCGGCACTCCGCAGAACTGGTTTTGCGTCGTCGATTACGCTCTTAATAACGTCATCAAGATGTCGATCGCCACACCGGATTTCTTTGGCAACTATTCACTTCTCAGCAAGCAAATCTCCGGTCCGGGATTAGCCACGCAAACGTGGACTTATGACTATGGGCAACCGGAGACGGGTCAAGCGAGCTTCAGCGGAGCCTATTGCGATACCTGCGATAAAGACAAGCCTGTTGTCGTCACACAACCGGACGGCATGAAGATCGAGTATCAGCTTGGAGCCTTATGGGGCTTCAATAGCGGACAGCTTCTTGCAACCTGATTAGCCCCGACGCTCAGCCGCCAGTCGCAGGATCTGAGTCCCCCGCGGCACAGCATGGAGCCACTTGAGTGCAACGAGGTGGCGTTATGAGCATCAATCCCGTGCAGTTCCAAGGGGTTCTACCCCGAAATCGCGGACGGTTGTGAAAGGGTGGAAAACTTCAAATCTTGCCTAGCGACTCTTCGCCGCATTCTTGGGTTATGGCGCCGCTCAATGT
>JBOHYD010000306.1:0-13720 GCA_050737635.1 Luteimonas sp.
GCCGAAGCCCTGGTCGAGGCCGGCATCGACGATTCCACCGAGTTCGTTGCGCATACCCTGACCGCGAGCGGCCACGTCTGGCCGCCAAATTGCACGGTGCGCTCGCTGTTCGACGACCTCAGCGGCCGCAGCACGCCGTCGCGGCGGCTGCGCATGGACCGCCATTTCGAAGTCGTCGCGCGCCCCGGACGGCCGCTGATCGCCGCGCTGCGTGCCGGCGACATCGTCATCCGTCGCGCTGACGGCGGCTTCGCGCACGCCGCGTTTGTCGCCCATCCGCTGTTGTACAGCCAGCACCAGGCGCGCGACCACGGCCTGCAACCGGAGAGCCCGTGGCCGGGGCTGTATGTGCACGTGGTCGAAGCCGGCGCGCGGCCGCGGCATGGCCATGCGCGGTTCGCGCGCCGGGTCAGCCAGCCCGACGGCACCGTGCTGCCGGACACCCTGGTCGCGCGCATGCGTGCCGAGACCGACGCGGCCGAAAGCGCCGACGCCGCCGAGGCCGAGCCCGATGCCAATATCCGCTGGCTGCAGAGCGCGCTCAACCGCGCGATCCAGGCTGGTCTGGTGGTCGACGGCCTGATCGGCCCGGCCACCCGCGACGCGATCCGCCGCTACCAGGCCGCGCGCGGCCTGCAGGTCGATGCGATCGTCGGCCCGCAGACCCTGCAGGCTCTGCGCGCGGACGACGACAGCGGCACGCCGCCCGGCTATGGCCAGCCGCCAGTACCGTATGTGCCGGTCCAGCCGCCCTACGCTCCTCCATCTGCGCCGCCGCCGGGCTACGGACCGCCGCCGGCACCGTATTCGCCGCCGGCACCCAATCCCCCACCGCCGTACGCGCCGCCGTACATACCTCCCACACCGCCCGGCTACCGCGCACCGCCGCCGTATCCGACCCCGCCGGCGTACCGTCGCCCGCCCGCGTACCGGCCGCCGTCCTACCCGCCGCCCTACCCGCCGCCGTACCGTCTCCCGCCGCCGTATGGCAACCGCCCGCCGTACCGCCCGCCGACGCTCTATCCGCCTGCACCGCCCACCTACGGCCCACCCGCCTACACGCCGCCAGCGCCGCCCTATCGTCCGCCGACCTACCGCCCGCCAACGCCGCCCGACCAACCGCCGTCGGCCTACCATGCGCCCGCGGTGCGCGGCGACGGCCCGCCGCCGAGCGACGCCGATCCGCTGCCGCCGCCGCGCGATGCCAGCTTCGGTACCTGCCGCGCGCTCGATCGTTTCGGCTACGACAGCGCCGTGCTGCCCGCCGAACACCGCCCGCTGATCGCGCAACTTGCGCAGCGCATCGTCGCCAGCGGCGCCAGCGCGGTCGCCGTCACCGGCTATGCCAGCCCCGAGGGCACCCAGTCCTACAACCTCGCGCTCGGCCAGCGCCGCGCCGACAGCGTGACCACGGCGCTGCGTCAGGCGATCGATGCGGTGCGCAGCGGCGCGTCGGCGCGCGTGCGCTTTGACGTGCGCTCCGAAGGCGAGCAACGGCAAACCGCACCCGATGCCGCGGGCAACCGCCGGGTCGAGGTCTGCTACGCCGAACCGCCGGCACCGGTACCCGTGCCGCCGCGCCCGCCGGTGCCGTCACGTCCGCGACCGCCGATCCCAGTGCCGCCGCGTCCGCCGCAGGCGCAGGTGCTGGTGCGCCATGACCTCAGCACCGCGCAAGGCCAAGCGATGCTGCTGCGCTACGAGGAGGCGGTGCGACGGATGATGGCATTGCCGGCCAGCGATCCGACCAGTTGGACGTTCCAGTGGTACACGCATGCGGTCCGCTCCGACCGCAGCAAGGCCGGCGAGCTCAATGCCGTGTTCGGTGCCGGCGCGTCGCCGGCGCGCGCCCTCGCCGACCGCATGTGGAACACCTGCCGCGCGCATTTCGACACCGCCGAGGAGGCGTTCTTCTTGCCCTGGCACCGGATGTACGTCTATTACCTCGAGCGCATCTGCCGACGCGTGCTGGGCGATGACAGCTTCACCCTGCCGTACTGGAACTACACCAGCGGTTCCAGCGTGCTGCCGGCGGCGTTCCGCAACCCGCGCAGTCCGCTATTCCGCGCCGACCGCAACGCCGGCGTCAACCAAGGCCGAGCGATCGACCAAGGCCAGCCGGCGCTGAGCGCGGCGCGCGCGCTGGCGCTGCGCAACTACAGCAGTCGCGGCGCCGAACCGGGATTCAACGACTATCTCGACGGCGATCCGCACGGCGTCGTGCATGGCCTGATCGGCAACGATCGCGGCATGGGCGTGGTGGCGTGGGCCGCACAGGACCCGATTTTCTGGCTGCACCACTGCCAGATCGATCGCCTGTGGGCGAGCTGGAACAACGCCGGCCGCCTGAATCCGACCACGGCCGCCTGGCTCGGCCGCAGCTTTGCCTTCGCCGACGGCAACGGCCAGGCGGTCAGCGCAGCCGTGCACGATCACCTCACCACGCAGGCGCGCGGCTACCGCTACGACAGTTTCGAAGCCATGCCGCGCAGCACAGCCGGTGAATCCGCCGACAGCGACGACACCACGCCACCCCGGAGAACAGCCGCCATGAGCCAACACCGCACCGCTGCACCGTCCGGCGGCATCCCGCTCGGCGGCAATGCCATCAAGATCAGTCTCGGCCGCCCGCAGCGCGCCGGTGGTGAAGCCGACGAAGCCGGAGTATCGCCGCGGCGGATGTTTCTGGTGCTGCGCAACTACCGCGCCAACGTGCAGCCCGGGATCATCTATCACGTCTATCTCGCGCTGCCGCCGGGCACCGCCGGGCAGGCCGCCGAGCGTCACTATGTCGGTCCGCTGAGCTTCTTCGATGCGGTTCCGGTGGCGGGCCACGCAAGCCACGGCGCGGCGTTCGCCGGCAAGACCGCCCGCTTCGACGTCACCGACGTCGCCGCCCGCCTGCGCGCGGCCGGCATGCTCGACGACGCGCCGAGCGTGACCATCGCGCCGGCCGGTCAGCCGGCGGCGGCGGCGCAGCCGGTGATCGGCGAGATCGCGCTGGTCGAGCAATAAGTGACCTCGACAACGCGCAACACCACAGCGGCATGCCGATGATGCAGATCAGAATCTTCCTCGCCTGCCTCGCCGGCATGGCCATCGGTCTGGCGATCGACTGCATGTGGGTGCATCCGGAAGCCCTGGCCAGCCTGTGCTCAAGCACGCGGACCCCGTTTGCGCGTGCCGCGCTGCACTGGCGGTTCATGCCGGCCGCGCACGGACTGATGGTGGCCGGCGCGCTGATCGCCTGGGTGGTGGAACTGTCGCCGGCGTCGCGAGCGCGCGCGTCATCAGTGCGCGCGCCACCAGCAACCCTCGGTCAGCTCGTTCGACGCGTCTGCACGCACGGCGGTTGCATGGTCGCGATGATCGCCGGCATGGCGGTCGGCGGCCCGTTCGGCCCGTCGTTCGGCGCCCTGTTCGGCCTGTCCGGATTCACCGCGATGACCGCCGCGATGGTTGCCGGCATGGCCGGCGGCATGGCGCTCACGGCAGCGCTGACAAGAATGCTCACCGTGCCGCAGGCGCGAAAGCGGCGCGCCGCATCTGCGCCCTGAAGGCTCTGGACAGCAGCATGCATGGGGTGGTCATTCCCGCGACCGCAAAAACCCAACGCCTTGGTTTTCTACAAGTCAACGTCGCTGGTTGATCGGCAGGGATTCGTGTAAAAAAATGCATTGCGACATTCTTCGGGGCAGATCGCCGGCGAATGAGTCCGAGCGCCTATCAGGTGTTGATCGATTGCGCGATCGCGCAGCGACGCCTGGCACGTCCCATGCAACCTGCGTCATCCCGGCCGACTCACACCGCCGGATGCGGCGCGCCGTCTGCCGGCATCGCGACCACGCCGTCATCGCCCGCGACATCGTCGTCCAGCGACGCATCGACGCGCTGGATCGCCTGCAGGCTTTCGTCCGCCGACAGCCGCATCAGGGTCACGCCTTGGGTGTTGCGGCCGACCTGCGAGATTTCCGACGCACGCGTGCGCACCAGGGTGCCGCCGTCGGAGATCAGCAGCACCTCGTGGTGGCCGCCGAGCTGGATCGCGCCGATCAACTGGCCGTTGCGGGCACTGGTCTTGATCGCCAGCACGCCCTGGGTGCCGCGGCCCTTGCGCGGGTATTCCGCCAGTGGCGTGCGCTTGCCGTAGCCGCGCGCGCTGGCGGTGAGGATGTCGCCATCGCCGTCGACGACGATCAGGCTGACCACTTTGTCCTCGCCATGCAGGCGGATGCCGCGCACGCCGGTCGCGGTGCGGCCCATCGAGCGCACCGCGCCCTCGTCAAAGCGCACCGCCTTGCCGTTGGACGCAAATAGCATCACATCGCTGTTGCCGCGGGTCAGCGCGACGTTGACCAGCGCATCATCGTCATCGAGCTTGATGGCGATCTTGCCGCGCTGCAGGCGATACGAGAACTCGCTCAGCGGCGTCTTCTTGACCGTGCCGTTGCGGGTGGCGAAAAACACCAAGCGGTCGTCGTAGTCGCGCACCGGCACCACCGCCTGCACCTGCTCGCCGGCTTCGAGCGCGATCCAGTTGACGATCGGGCGGCCGCGCGCGTTGGGCCCGGCATCGGGAATCTGGTGCACCGGCAGCCAGAACACGCGACCGGAACTGGTGAAGGTGAGCAGGGTGTCGTGGGTATTGACCAACCACAGCCGGTCGATGAAATCCTCGTCCTTGGTGACCGCCGCATTGCGACCGCGGCCGCCGCGCTTCTGCGCGCGGTAGCTGCTCGCCGGCTGGCGCTTGGCGTAGCCGGTATGCGACAGCGTGACCACCACGTCTTCCGGCGCGATCAGGTCGAGGATGTCGAGATCCTCCTCGCTGGCGCGGATCTCGCTGCGCCGCGCGTCGCCGAACTCTTGCTTGACGTTGTGCAGTTCGCTGCGGATCACCTCAAGCAGTACGTCGGCGTCTTCGAGGATCTCGATCAGGCCGCGGATGGTCTCAAGCAGCAGCGCGTACTCGTCGGTGAGCTTGTCCTGTTCCAGCCCGGTGAGGCGGTGCAGGCGCATTTCGAGGATCTGCTGCGCCTGGATTTCGGTCAGCTGGTAGGCACCGTCGACCAGACCGACGCCGATCGGCAGGTCCTCGGGCTGCGACGCGTCGCTGCCGGCGGCGGCGAGCAGGGTCGCGACCAAGCCGGCATCCCAGGTCCGCGCCAGCATCCGCTCGCGCGCCTCGTTGGGATTGGCCGAGGTCTTGATCAGCTCGATCATCTCGTCGATGTTGGCCAGCGCGACGGTCAGGCCTTCGAGCACATGCGCGCGCGCGCGCGCCTTGCGCAGGTCGAAGATCGTGCGCCGGGTGACCACCTCGCGACGGTGGCGGACAAAGGCTTCGAGGATCTGCTTGAGATTGAGCAGCTGCGGACGGCCGTCGACCAGCGCGACCATGTTGATCGCAAACACCGACTCCATTTGCGTCTGCTGGTAGAGGTTGTTGAGCACCACCTCGGCCGAATCGCCGCGTTTGATCTCGATGTAGATGCGCATGCCGTCCTTGTCGGACTCATCGCGCAGCTCGCTGATGCCGTCGAGCTTCTTGTCCTTGACCAGCTCGGCGATCTTCTCGATCAGCCGCGCCTTGTTGACCTGGTACGGGATCTCGCTGACCGCGATCGCCTCGCGGCCGTTGTCGGCGACCTCGATCTCCGCACGCGCGCGCATGCGCACCCGGCCACGGCCGGTGCGGTAGGCGAGATGGATGCCGCCGACGCCGTTGATGATGCCGGCGGTCGGAAAGTCGGGGCCAGGGATGTGCGCCATCAGGCCGTCGACGTCGATAGCCGGATCGTCGATCAACGCGATCAGCGCGGCGATCACCTCGCCCAGGTTATGCGGCGGGATATTGGTCGCCATGCCGACCGCGATGCCGGCCGAACCATTGACCAGCAGGTTCGGGAACCGCGTCGGCATCACCGTCGGTTCGTATTCTTTCTCGTCGTAGTTGGGCTGGAAATCGACGGTGTCCTTGTCGATGTCGGCCATCAGCTCGTGGGTGAGCCGCGACATGCGCGCCTCGGTGTAACGCATCGCCGCAGCGCTGTCGCCGTCGACCGAGCCGAAGTTACCCTGGCCGTCGACCAGCAGATAACGCAGCGAAAACGGTTGCGCCATGCGCACCAGGGTGTCGTACACCGACTGGTCGCCGTGCGGATGGTATTTGCCGATCACGTCGCCGACGATGCGCGCGGACTTGAAATAGGCCTTATTGCTGTGCGCACCGAGCTCGTTCATCGCAAACAGCACGCGACGGTGCACCGGCTTGAGGCCGTCGCGGACATCCGGGAGGGCGCGCCCGACGATCACGCTCATCGCGTAATCGAGGTAGCTGCGGCGCATCTCGTCTTCGAGGTTGACGGGAATGATTTCCTTCGCGAGCTCGGCCATTGCGACTCTTAGTCAGTGGATGTCGCCGATCGCGCACGCGGGCGCGCAAGGACGCTGCGCGGCACGATCGCGCGCAAGAGCGGGATTCTATCACGATTCGGAAGTTCGACGAGCACCCATTCCCGCGTAAAAACAATCACTTGCGATAGTTTTACGCGAATTTCCGCTCACCGCGGAGCGGTTGGCCAAGCAGTGCGCAAGCGCGCCCGCCGCCGCAGCCGCAAGGGCTGGGCAAGCGCGTCTTGTGACTTCGGTGTCATCTTGTCACTTCCGTGTCATCAGTAAAGAAATCCGCAGTGCGACTTCTGCTAGATTTTTCTGCCAGGCGGTCCACGACAAGGTCTGCACTGGATTCGGGGAGGCGCAACGGACTGTCTATCGAAGCCCTAGGCACTTTTTCGGATTAACGCCCCTTGCGGGGAATTTCAACTCTCGAATGAAGAAGGAAGCTGATATGGCAAACCATACTTCGCACCGCCGCGTACGCCTGCACGCACTGGCGGCCGCCACGGCGGTTGCGCTGTCCTCGATGCTCGCTGCGCCGGCAATGGCCGCCGGCAGAGTCGACACCAGTGGCCTGCAGACGGCCGCGTCGCACGATCAGTTCATCGTCAAGTACGCCAACGGATCCCCGCAGCATGTCAACGTCGCCAACGCCAAGGGGGCCTTGAACCGCGCCCTGAGCATCGGCGGCACACCGATCAGTCTCGGTCATCAACGCCGTCTGGCCGTGGGCGCAGACGTGGTGCTGGCCAACCGCAAGCTCGACCATGCCGAAGCCGAATCGTTGATGCACCAACTCGCCAGCGATCCGAGCGTCGAATACGTCGAGGTCGACGCAGTGATGCGGCCGATGCTGACCCCCAACGACACCAATTACAACCTCCAGTGGCATTACTACGAAGCCATCGGCGGCCTGAACCTGCCGACCGCCTGGGACAGGGCCACGGGCACCGGCTCGGTGGTCGCAGTGATCGATACCGGCATCACCAGCCACGGCGACCTCAGCGCCAACGTCCTGCCGGGCTACGATTTCATCAGTAGCGCGGCCATAGCAAAGGACGGCAACGGACGCGATGCCGACGCGAGCGATCCCGGCGACTCCACCACCGGGCAGTCGTCTTGGCACGGCACCCATGTCGCCGGCACTATCGCCGCGGTCACCAATAACGCCACAGGCGTGGCCGGCGTCGCGTTCAACGCCCGGATCGTGCCGGTACGCGTGCTCGGGGTTGGCGGTGGTAATCTCTCCGACGTCACCGACGGCATCGTCTGGGCGTCGGGCGGCACCGTCACCGGCGCCCCCGCCAATGCCAACCCCGCCGAAGTGATCAATCTGTCGCTGGGCAGCGCGGGTGTCTGCAGCGCGACGTATCAGACCGCGATCAATGGCGCCGTCGGCCGCGGCACGGTCGTGGTGGTGGCCGCCGGCAACAGCAATGCCAATGTCGCCAACCATCAGCCGGGCAGTTGCAACAACGTGATTGCCGTGGCCGCCAGCGATCGTGAGGGCAACCGCGCCAGCTATTCCAACTTCGGCACCACGATCGACGTCACCGCACCCGGCGGCGAAACCGCAACCGCCAGCAACGGCGTGCTGTCGACACTCAATGCCGGTACCAGCAGTCCGGGGGCGCAAGCCTATGCCTACTATCAAGGCACCTCGATGGCCGCCCCGCACGTGGCCGGTGTGGTGGCGTTGATGCAATCGATTCGAGTGCAGACGCCTGCGGTGGTCGAGAGCCAACTCAGAAGCACCGCGCGGGCCTTGCCGGGGACATGCACCGGCGGTTGCGGTGCCGGGATCGTCAATGCGAGTGCGGCGGTCAACGCCGTAACGCCTTAACTGCCGTTGTCAGTGGGCATTCACCGGATGACACCGTTTGATTGTTGAGTAGTGCCATCGGAGCGGCGTGTCGCGCCGCTCCGATTTATCAGGTAACCGCGTCGCGACAAGCAGCGATTATCGCGTAAAAACAAGCGCCAATCAGACAAGCTAACGATCAGCCGCCGAACAATGCCCGCATCTTCACCGCGTCCGGCTGCGCGACGACTCCTTGCTCGGTGACGATCGCGTCGATCAGCGTCGCCGGGGTCACGTCGAACACCGGGTTCCACGCCGTCACGCCCTCGGCCACGGTACGGCCGCCGCTGCCGCCGAGCAGCTCGCCGGGGTCGCGCTCCTCGATTTCGATCAGGTCACCCGACGCGCTGGCCATGTCCACCGTCGACGACGCCGCCACCACCATCACCCGCTTGCCGTGGAAACGCGCGGAGATCGCCAACTGGTAGGTGCCGATCTTGTTGGCGACGTCGCCATTGGCGCAGATGCGGTCGGCGCCGACGATCACCCAGTCGACAGCGCCGCCCTTGAGCAGGTGCGAGGCCGCCGCGTCGGCGATCAGGGTCGCGTCGATGCCGTCGCGCTGCAGTTCCCACACGGTGAGCCGCGCGCCCTGCATCCACGGTCGCGTCTCGCCGGCATAGATCCGATCGATGCGGCCTTGCGCGACACCGGTGCGGATCACGCCGAGTGCGGTGCCGAAGCCGGCAGTGGCCAGCGAGCCGGTATTGCAGTGGGTGAGCACGCCGCTGCCCGGTGCGATCAGCGCCGCGCCGAGTTCGCCCATGTGACGGTTGGCGGCGAGGTCCTCGGTTTCGATCGCACGCGCCTCGCGTTCGAGCGCGTCGCGCCAATCCGCACCCTGCCCAGCCAGCGCGCCGCGCATGCGCGACAGCGCCCATCCGAGGTTGACCGCGGTCGGCCGTGCGGCGTTGAGGCGAGCCGCCGGCGCCGCCAGCGCCTGCGTCGCGGCATTGCCGTCGGCGGCGTCGATGGCTCGCGCCGCGAGCACCAGCGCCCACGCCGCGGCGATGCCGATCGCCGGCGCACCGCGCACCGCAAGCGTGCGGATCGCCTCGGCAACGGCGTCGCTGCTCGTGCACGACAGATAGTCGACCGCAAACGGCAGTCGGCGCTGATCGAGCAACGCTAACGCCTCGCCGGTCCAGCGGATCGGGCGGATGCGGTCGTAGCGATCGAAATCGATGGATAGACTCATGCGGCCAGTTTAGCGGAGCCCGCAACCGTGGCACCGCGCGCAATACGATGAAGGCGTGCTGCCGCGCACGACGCTCGCGACCGTCGGCGACGCGACCATCGCCGATACTTCAACGCCACAGGGCCGCACATCGGCGGCCCTGTGGCGTGATCCAACATCGACGCGACGATCAGCGGATCGCGAACTCCGCACGGCAGCCCTGGTCAACCCACACGCCGCCGCGGTTCCAGCCCCAGGTGCGGCCTTCGATGCACGGCGATCCCGACAGTTGGCGCTGCAGCGACACGCCGCGACGTACATCGGCCGCGCACTGATGGCTGCGCTTGTCGTTGGACTCGCAGCGCAACACCTGCACGCCGCCGCCGTAGCCGATCGTGTCGCCACGATTGCCGCGCCGGCCATAGCGGCCGTTGTCGCCGGTCACCGCAAATTCCGCGCGGCAACCGTCGCTGACCCAGATGCCGCGCTCGTCGGTGCCCCACGAGCGCCCGCGCACGCAGGCGCTGCCGGACAGCTGACGCACCAGACGCACGCCGCCGCGGGTATTGACCGCGCAGCTGCTCGACCGGCCGTTCTTCGATTCGCAGCGCACGATCCCGCCCTGGTCGCTGCGGTAGCCGTCCCGATAGTCCTCGCCATAGCGGTACTGGGCCGCTGCCAGCAGCGGCAGCGCCGCGCCAAGCCCGATCAACAACGTCTTGGTTTTCATCGCACCCACTCCCTGATTGAAGGCAAAGATTGCGTGGCGGCGAATGTGAGTCGGCGGTAGTGAACGTAGCGAGAATCCAGGCCGGTCAGCGGGTACGCGGACGGTTGCCGTTCAACATCAGGCTGACTGCTTCAGCAAGCGCTCGACGGCTCCGCAACTCATGCGACCCGGGCAAACGAGCAGCACCCTTCTTGGAAAATCTCCGAACAACTCTTGACGATCCGTTACTACCTCCTCAGGCGCGCGCAAAATCGAACGCCAGCACGTCGCCGATGCGGTCGCTGCCGAGCATCGCCATCAGCAACCGGTCCACTCCCAGCGCGACGCCGGCGCAGGCTGGCAAGCCCGACGCGAGCGCGGCGATCAGCCCATCGTCGATCGCCGGTTCGATGGCACCGCGCTGCGCGCGCGTAGCGAGATCGCGCCGGAAGCGTCTGCCCTGCTCATTGGCATCGCGCAGCTCGTGGTAGCCGTTGGCGAGTTCCAGCGGACCGAGGTACAGCTCAAAGCGCTCAGCGACGGGCGGGGCGTCATCGCGCACCTGGGCCAGCGCGCACTGCGACGCCGGATAGTCGAACACCGCGAGCAGTCGGTCGCGCGCGAAGCTAGGCTGCAGGCGATGCGTCATCAGCAGATCGAGCCAGTCGTCGCGCTGCAACCCCGTGCCGTCGATCTCCACGTCGCCGAGCGCGGCGCGCAGCACGGCATCGGCATCGGCCATCGGATCGACGCCGAGCGCGTCGCGATACAGATCGCGATACGCGATGCGTTCGAGCGCAACCGAACGGCCGACCAACGCCAGCGCGCTGTTGATCAGCGCAGCGGCCTCATCGATCAGCCGGCGATGGTCCCAGTCGTGGCGGTACCACTCGAGCATGGTGAATTCGGGATTGTGGCGGCCGCCGGCTTCGCCGTCGCGGAACACGCGGCCGAGTTCGTAGCAATCGCCGATGCCGGACGCCAGCAGACGCTTGAGCGCGAACTCCGGCGACGTGCGCAACCAGCGCGTGCGCGGTGCGCCGTCGCTGCGTCCGCAAAATTGCAGCGAAAACGAGGCGATATTGGGATCGGTGTTGCCGGCGCGCGACAGCACCGGCGTTTCGACTTCGAGCACGCCGTGCTCGGCGAAGAACGCGCGAATCATCGCGTTGAGCCGCGCGCGCAGACGCAGCGTGTCGTGAGTGGCCGATGGCTGCCAGCTCATCGCGATCTGCCGCCATCCAGGTAGGGGCCGCGGCAGTCGCAATTGGGCTTTACCGCGAGCGCACGGTCGCAGCTTGAGCGCCTTTGCCGTTGACAGCCGTCGCTCCTGCAGCAGCTAGGGCCGATCATTGCGAGTGCGCCGCAAGGAATGCGAGCAGCTTGGCCTCGTTCCAGATCTCGACCCCGAGCTGCTGCGCCTTGGCGAGCTTCGATCCCGCCGCCTCGCCAGCGATCACGATGCCGGTGTTCTTCGACACGCTGCCCGACACCTTGGCGCCGAGCGCTTCGAGCTTCTCGCCAGCCTCGTCGCGGCTCATCGCCTCAAGGCTTCCGGTCAGTGCGATCGTCACGCCGTCGAGCGGGCCGACGGTGCGGCGGCGGCTGGCAGGCGCCGCATCGAGCAGACGACGCATCGCGCGGTCACTGGCGATCAACGCGCGTCGCGCAGCGTCGTCGGCGAGATAGGTATCGAGATTCGCGGCACCGGCGGCGATCAGCCCCGCGCCGTTCCAGCCGCTCGCGTTCGCCGCGAGCAATGCGTCGAGCGTGCTGTAGGTGTCGGCCAGCCGCTGTGCGCCCTTGCCGCCGAGGTGCTTGACCGGCAGCGCGTTCAGCAGGTGCGCGAGGCCGAGGCGTTGGTGCAGTTCGGCGCTCGGCGCAGCCTCGTCGTCGAAAACCATACCGGCCTGCAGCAGCGCATCGACCACGGCTTGATTGCCGGGCTGCTCGAAAAACGTCGCGATCGAGCGCGCCACTTCCGCACCGATGTCTGGCAGCGCCTGCAGGATCACCGCCGGCATCGCGCGCACGAACGACAGCGAACCGAGCCACTGCGCCAGCGTCTTCGCGGTGCTCTCACCGAGATGCGCGATGCCGAGCGCAAACAAAAAGCGCGGCAGCGTGGTGCGGCGGCTCGCCGCGATCCCGGCGACGAGGTTGTCGGCCCACCTGGTCGCGAGCTTGCCCTCGCCGGTAACGACGAGGTGCCGACGCAGGACCTCGGCGCGTCGCCAACCCGCGGCGTCGAGCGCGAGCAAGGCGTCCTCGCCGTCGAGGCGCAACGCGCCCTTGCTCTCGGCGACGACCTGCACGACATCGCCGATGGTGGCTGCGTCGGTCGCGACCTTCATGCGCACTAGGTCGGCGACGGTCAGTGCATAGATGTCGGCGACCGACTGCACAAAACCGAGTTCGACCAGCGCATCGGCCTGGCGTTCGCCCAGACCTTCGATCTCCATCGCGCGACGCGACGCGAAGTGCCGCACCGCCTCCTTGCGCTGCGCGGCGCAGGCGAGTCCGCCGCTGCAGCGGTACGCGGCCTCGCCATCCTCGCGGACGAGGTCCGAGCCGCACACCGGGCAGGTCGCCGGCATCGACCACGCCACGCTGTCGGACGGCCGTCGCTGGTAAATCACCCGCGCGACCTCCGGAATCACGTCGCCGGCGCGGCGCACGATCACGGTGTCGCCAATGCGCGCATCAAGGCGCGCGATCTGGTCGGCGTTGTGCAGGGTGGCATTGGTGACGACCACGCCGGCAACCGGCACCGGCTCCAGCCGCGCGACCGGCGTCGCCGCACCGGTGCGGCCGATCTGGATGTCGATCGCGCGCAGCACCGTCGACTGCTCCTGCGCCGGAAACTTGTGCGCAAGCGCCCAGCGCGGCGCGCGCGACACGAAACCCATCGTGCGCTGCTGCTCGAAACGATCAAGCTTGTAGACCACGCCGTCGATGTCGTAAGGCAATGCGTCGCGCACGGCACCGATGCGCCGGTAATACGCGATCAGACCGTCGAAACCGCTGGCAGTCGTGGTTTCCGGCGCGACCGGAAAGCCGAACCCGCGCAGCAGCTGCAGCGTCGCCGAATGCGTGTCGGGCAGCGTCAGGCCGTCGACTTCGCCGATGGCATACGCGAAGAACGCCAGCGGTCGGCGTTTGGTGATTGCCGGATCAAGCTGACGCAGCGAGCCGGCCGCGCCGTTGCGCGGATTGGCGAGAGGTTTATCGCCGTGTTCGAGCGCGGCGGCGTTGTAGGCGGCAAATGCCGCGCGCGGCATGTAGATCTCGCCGCGCACTTCGAGCACCGCCGGCGCTGTCGTGCCGCCGATACCGCGCAGACGCAGCGGCACCGCGCGCACCTGATGCAGGTTGGCGGTGACGTCCTCGCCGGTTGCACCGTCGCCGCGCGTCGCGCCCTGCACGAAGGCTCCGTGCTCGTAACGCAGGCTGATCGCCAGGCCGTCGAGCTTCGGTTCGACCGAGAATACCGCTGACCTCACGCCAAGCTTGTCCTCGATGCGGCGCTCGAACTCGGCGACCTCGCGGTAGCGCGCACGGTCATCGTCGGCAG
>JBOHYD010000307.1:0-8640 GCA_050737635.1 Luteimonas sp.
TCACTGGAAGCCTGCGTTGCAGAGCTTCCAGACGATGTTCGGCGAAGAGCGCGTGCCGTTGGCGGCGCTGTGAAAACATCAGTTACACAGTTCGTTTGACAGACCCCGGTTTTCGTGGCGATTTTAAGTTCCATCAACAACGCAGCACTACACTAGCGCGACCAAGGAGGGTCGCCTCGACAGGAGCCAGCACGTGGGCGCTTGATTCGTCGGCAGACAATCCGGGCATACACCCAACACCACGGCCAAGGAACCCCAGATCGTGCGCGAACTGCAACCGCACGCGGCCACCCCCGTCGTTTCGGTCGCGTAACGGCGACCACTGCTGCCGCCCCCCGCGCGTTGGCACGGGCAGGCACCTCAGGAGTTCGGTGGCGGCGCGCGGCGCACTCCTGCTTGCCTCCGCCCGATCGTCCCCGACTTGGCTCTATGGAGGATGTCATGGCCCGCAGCAAGCCAGCTCCGCAGCCCAACCTGGAACATTCGACGTCGGCGCGGCCGATGCCGGAGCCACGACGCGCCAAGCGTACCGTGGCAGTCCAGCCTTCTGGCGGTGCAAACGGGTTGCTCGCCTTCAGCGTTAGGCACGAACTGGGCACAAACCGCGCATATGGCGTTCAAGGTCGCCACGAGCGTCAACGGCACTCGATGACCCCAAAGGTATTTGCGTAAGCCATTTGGGCACAAAACCATCGCGGCGATGGCGGGGTCTTAAAGTGCAACTTACTTATTTATAAGGATTAATTGGTGGCTATGGGTGGACTCGAACCACCGACCCCAGCATTATGAGTGCTGTGCTCTAACCGGCTGAGCTACATAGCCAACGTGCCGCGGGCCGCGCGGCGAACCCGGAATTGTCCATGCCGCCGCCGCTTGCGTCAATGCGCAGCGGGTTTGCTTGTCGGTGCGCGGCTGCCGTGGCAGAGTCGGACACAGTGGCGTTGCGCCAAATCACTTCCGGGAGTCCGCATCGTGATCGATCCGGACGGTTATCGACCCAATGTCGGCATCGTTCTGATGCATTCGGACGGTCGCGTCTTCTGGGCGCGACGCGTGCGTCGTGACGGCTGGCAGTTCCCGCAGGGCGGGATGAACACCGACGAGACGCCGGTCGAGGCGATGTATCGCGAGTTGCGCGAGGAAACCGGACTGCTGCCCGAACATGTCGCCGTGCTCGGTGCCACGCCGGGCTGGCTGCGCTACCGGCTGCCGCCGCGCGCGGTGCGCAGGAGCGAACGGATGGTGTGCATCGGCCAAAAGCAGGTGTGGTTTCTGCTGCAGTTCACCGGCGCGGAAAGCGATCTGCGCCTGGACCTGACCGACACCCCGGAGTTCGATCACTGGCGCTGGGTGGACTTCTGGTATCCGCTCGACCACGTGGTGATCTTCAAGCGCGGCGTCTATTCCAGCGCGCTGCGGCATCTGGCCCCGTTTGCGCGGCAGATTGCCGGCCAGCAGGCGATCCCGGCCGCCAGCGAAGCGCACACGCGCGAAGACGCCCGCCCGCGCGCGGCGTGGTCGCGCCAGCGTCCGGGCGGCGGGGCGGGGTGCAAGCCGGACTCGGGTGAGGGCTGAACATCCCGAGGGACATCAATTGACAATCATTCGCATCCATGGCGCAATGAACTCGTCCGTCCCCGCCACCGAGTCAGCCCGTGTACGTGTGCATCTGCAACCGCGTGACCGAACGCGACATCCGTCAGGCGGCCCAGGCCGGCTGCAGTGGCGTCGCCGAGCTCACCATGCGCACCGGCTGCGGCTCAACCTGCGGCAGCTGCCTGCCGATGGCTTGCGACCTGCTCAACGCCGAGCGTGCGGCGAGCCTCGGTGCTTTGCCTGCGCCAGGACCGATCGAGATCGCCAGCGCGGCCTGATCGCGATGCCGGTGGTGTGTCGCTTGCCCGCGATGCGGTCGATTCGCGTTTCGTCATCGCATTTCCCGCAGCGTTAGAGTCCCCGCACCCACACCGCGGCGGAGCACTCCCATGCAAGGCGATGCACAAGTCATCAAGTACCTCAACGAGGCGCTCTACAACGAGCTGACCGCGATCAACCAGTATTTTCTGCACGCCAAGATGCTGAAGAACTGGGGCCTGCTCGAACTCGCCAAGCACGAGTACGAGGAATCGATCGACGAGATGAAGCATGCCGACGCGCTGGCCGAACGCATCCTGTTTCTCGACGGTCTGCCGAACTTCCAGGCGCTCGGCAAGCTCAAGATCGGCGAGAACCCGAAGGAACTGCTGGAGTGCGACCTCGCGCTCGAGCTCGAGGCGATCCCACTGCTCAAGACCGCGGTCGCCTACTGCGAAGAGGTCGGCGATTTTGTCAGCCGCAAGCTGTTTGCCGACATCCTCGAATCCGAGGAGGAGCACGTCGACTGGCTGGAAACCCAACTCGCGCTGATCGCGCGCATCGGCGAGCAAAACTACCTGCAGACCAAGCTGCACCACGACGACTGATCGCGCCGCGCGGCGCACGCCAGTCGGCCGAGACCTGCGCACGACCGACTCCAGTCAATGTGACGGTGTCCGGCGTCGTGCCGGCCTCAGCTCCAATCGGCCTCGTTGCGCTGCGTCGATCGCAGCATCTGTTTGGCGCGCTGGAACTCGTTCGCGACCAACGCGGCCGCGACCGCGGGGCGCTGCAGCGACTGCTCGCGCGCGCCGAGCTCGATGCGCTTGGCGGCCGATGACAGCGACATCGCGCCGAGGTTGGCGCTCGACGACTTAAGCGAATGTGCAGTGTCGCGCAGCGCGACGTAATCCGGGCCGATCGCGGCATTCTCGAGCGCGGCGATCAGGCGCGGGGCGTCTTCGAGGAAGACGTCGATCAGCCGGTCGATGTCGTTGCCGAGCATCGAGCGCAGTTCGTCGAGGATCGCGTGGTCGATCACCACCGGTGGCGCGAGCCGCGGTGCGGCCGGGGCATCGGTCGCGGGCATCGGCGGCGCGGCGGTCGGTGTCGACGGTGGCGCGGCGGCATCGACGGACGGTGTTCGCACGCGGGCGGCTTCGGCGGCGGGTGCGGCAGCGTTGCCGGTCTCGATCACCGTCTCGACGCTGTGCTCGCCGACGGCCTCGGCGGCACCGTCGCTGTCCGGCTCCGATGCCGATGCCGGCACCGCGGCGATCTGCGGCCCCCACCAGCGCTGCAGGCAGCGTTCGAGTTCGTTGCGGGTGACCGGCTTGGGCAGGTAGTCGTCCATGCCGGCGTCGAGGCACTTCTGGCGGTCGCCGGCCATGGCGTTGGCGGTCATCGCGATGATCGGCAGATGACGGACGTCACCGGCAGCGGCCTCGGCCTCGCGCCAGCGCTGGCTGGCGGTGTAGCCGTCCATCACCGGCATCTGGCAGTCCATCAGCACCATGTCGTAGCGCGACGCCGACATCCGCAGCAGTGCGGCCTCGCCGTTGCTGGCGGTGTCGCAGGCGATGCCGAGCACGCTGAGCAGGCGCTGGCCGACCATCAGGTTGATTGGGTTGTCCTCGACCAGCAGCACGCGCGCCGCGGACGTGGCCGCGGTCTCGAGCAGCACCACCGTCGACAGCGCGGTGGTTGCGCGTTGCACGCTATCCGGCGAGGTGCGCGGTGCGGCCTGGGCGGTCAATGCCGCGCGCAGGTCGGCATCGGGAGCGTGACGGCTGAGCAGGGTCGTGCCGCGCTGCAGTTCGTCGGCGATCGGCGCGTCGCCGAACAGGCAGACCAGGCGCAGGTCGCTATAGATCGCCTGCCGGCTCAGATTGCGGTGCAGCGCGATGGCGGTGTTGCGCATGCCGGCAAGGTCGGCGAGCACGATCGAATACGCCCACGGCTTGCCCTGATTGGCGGCGGTGCGCAGGCGGTCGAGCGCCTCCTGGGTGTTCTCCGCCGAACTCACGCGCAGGCCCCAGTTGGGCAGCAGCAGGCGCAAGCGCAGGCGCAGATCGGCACTGAGCAGCAGCAGCCGTCCACCGCTGGCGATGGCTTCGCGGGAAGGCATGTCGCCGTGCACCTTGAGCAGCGGGATCTCGAACCAGAACGTCGCGCCGTGGCCGCGCACGGAATCCACGCCGATGCGGCCGCCCATCAAGTCGACGATGCGCTTGCAGATCGCCAAGCCGAGACCAGTGCCGCCGTACAGGCGCGTGGTTGACGCGTCGGCCTGGCTGAAGGCCTGGAACAACCGCGTCTGCGCTTCGGGCGAAATGCCGATGCCGCTGTCGCGGATCTCGAAACGCAGTTGGTGCTGCGCGGCGGTTTCGCCGATGCGCTTGACCGACACCGACACCGCGCCGCGTTCGGTGAATTTGACCGCGTTGCTGATCAGGTTGCCGAGCACCTGGCGCAGGCGCACCGGGTCGCCGCGCACCGGCAGCCGCACCGCGGTATCGATCAGCAGCGACAACCGCAGGCCCTTGTCCTGCGCCGGCCGCTCCATCAGTTGGATCACCCCGTCGAGTAGCTCGCGCAAGTTGAAGCCGGTCGATTCGAGTTGCAGCTTGTCGGCCTCGAGCTTGGAGTAGTCGAGGATGTCGTCGACGATGTGCAGCATCTGCTGCGAGGAGGTGTAGGCGGTGCGCACCAGCTCGCTGTGGTCGGCGCTGAGCTTGGCGTGCATAAGCAGGTCGAGCATCGGTACGATGCCGTTGAGCGGCGTGCGGATCTCGTGGCTCATCGTCGCGAGAAACTCGCCCTTGGCCATCACCGCCGACTCTGCGGCCAACTTGGCTTGGCGCAGCTGTTGTTCGAGTTGGGCGTGACGACCAATCTCACGCTGCATCTTGCCCATCTCGGCCACGTCGCGGCACGCGCGCTGCTTGGCGTCGTCAAGCTCGGCGTCGCGCTTGCGCAGCGACACCACGATGGCGGTGATTGCAAATACGCTCAGCAGCGCCAGCACCAGCGCGACGCTCTGCCACGGGCCGTCGAAACCAAAGCTGGTCGACAGCGCCAGGGTCAGTGCCGAACCGGCGGCCGCGCCGAGCGCAAGCCAGCGCAGCATCAGCATCGATGGTTTTTGTCGGGTCATGTCGGCGCACCTACGGTCAAGGCGTCCATGGCAGCGGCAACCGCGTCAAAGCACCGGCTGCCGAAAATCGAAATCGAGACCGTCGGCCGCATGCTGCACCAGGTTGCCCTGGATGTAGTCGACGCCGTTGATCCACAGTGTCGCCGCCGCCTGCGGGTCCTCGACCTGCTGGCCGATCGTCTGCAGGCCGAGCCGGTGCGCGCGCTCGATCGCCGCGCGCATTTCGTCGCGCTGCGCGACATCGTCGAGATGGCTCGAATAGCCTGCCGCCAACCGCACAAAGCTCAGCGGTAACCGCGCGAGCAGGGCGTCGGCGTCCTTGCCGGCCTGGTACTCGCTCAGGCACAGCTGCACGCCGGCCGGCACCATCGCCGCGCAGAACTTCTGCAGCGGCAGCGCATGGATCAGCGCCTCGTCCTGGCGCACATCGACGACCAGCAACGCCGGATCGATGGCGTCGGCACGCAAGCGGTCGAGCAGGTCGTCGGCATAGCCGTCGTGGATCAGGCTGCGCGGCGACTGCGATACAAACAGGCGCACCGCGCCGCGCCGCGCGACGAGTGTGGCGATCGCGAGCTGCAGCACGCGATGGTCGATCTCGTGCACGACGCCGGCAGCTTCCGCCATCGGCAGGATCTCCGCGGCGGTGCGCAGCGTGCCCTCAGCGTCGCGCAGGCGCAGCAGCGTCTGGTACTGCGCTTCGCCGCCGCCGGCGACGGCGACGATCGGCTGGTAGGCGAGTTCGAAGCGGTCGTGCAGGATCGCGTCGTGCAGATCGACGAAGCGGCTGTCGTTGCGCGGCGGTGTCGGCGGTTGGGCCGCTGCGATGCCGCCCGACGTGCTGCGCGCCGCGCGCAGCGCCTGTTCGGCCGCAGCGATGGCGCTGCCGTCATCGCTGTAGCCGTGCTGCAGCGAGGCGTAACCGATCAGCGCGCGCAGGCGCAGCGACTCGCCGTTGATCTGCAAGACATGACGGCTCAGCCCGTCGCGCAGTCCGCGCGCGCAGTCCTGCAGCTGCGCGCGTTCAAGCGTCGGTGCGAACGCGAGAAAGGTGTTGTCGTTGAGCCGCGACAGCGGATGGTCGCCGGCGATCATGCCGAGCCGGCGGGCCGCCTCGGTGAGCGTGGCTTCGAGCGCGGCGTAGCCATAACGCTCACGCAGCGCGGCGGTGCTTTCGATCTCGATAAAATACACCGCGCCGCGGTTGTCGCCGGGGATCGCCGCGCCGAGGCGCTGCAGCATCGCGGTGCGGGTGTGCAGGCCGGTGACCGGGTGGCGGCCTTCGCTGCTGCGCTGGCGCTGCAACATGCGCGCACGGCGCGCGCGGCTCTCGATCGCGGCGACCAGATGCCGCGGACGCACCGGCTTGGACAGAAAATCGTCGGCGCCGACCTGCAGCGCCTCGAATTGGCGCTCGGGATCGTCGTCGCCGGTCAGGAACACGATCGGAGTGTGCGCGAACGCAGCATTGGCGCGGATCATCGCCGTCAGTTCGGTGCCGCTGATGCCCGGCATGTGCAGGTCGATCAGCACCAGGTCGGGCGCGAAGGCCTGCATCGCGGCCATCGCTTCGCCGGGCACCGACACCACGCGCGCCTGCATGCCGGTGCCGTTGAGCACGCTTTCGGCAAACAGCGCCTGGCTGCGGTCGTCCTCGACGATCAGCACTCGGTACGGGGCTTCGCGTTCGCCTGGCGGCAGCACCTGCGGCAGCGGGGGCTCGACCGGCGCGCTGGCGACGTCGTCGGTGGCGAACATCGCCGCCGCCGCGTCCGCGCACCAGCGCCGCCAGTAGTATGCCGGCGGGTACTCGGCACGCGCGCTCGCGGCGGTGCCTTTGATCGATGTCCCGGCGCTCCTCGACGCCGACGCCGCAGGCGCGGAAAGTTTGGCGGACGCAGCCATCAATGAAGCCCCCCTGACGCCGCCGCGATCATGCGCGGCGTTCCTACAGCCTACAACGGGCCGCACCCTGCGCGTCACCTCGGCGCCACGCTCACGCCGGTCGCGACCGGCAGCGCAGACGTCAACAGACCAGCGCCGCGTGCCTCAGGTTGACGCCGGCGCGATCGGATCGCTAAATCGTTGCGATGAACCCGCCCACCGACCCGCTCGATCACCCCGTGCCGTCTCCGGCGCCGCCAGCGCTCGCCGATCTGCCAACCGCCGCCGCCACCGCCGCGCTGGACGCACGCGCCGAAATCGCGGACCCGCCGCCGCCGCTGCCGCTGCCGCCACCGCCACCGCCACCGTCGCCGTCGGCCTCGCCGACGCTGACGACGGTCATCGCGGTCGCGGTGCTGGTGGCGCTGGCGTTTGGCGCGTGGGGAGCGTGGAAGACGTTCGCCCCGGCCCCGGCCGATGCCGCCACGCGGCTACGCCAGCAGGCCGCGCGCATCGAAACCTTGCAGCAGCGAGTGGCCACGCTGTCGCGTTCCGACCAGATCAGCCGTGACGCCAACCGCGACGTGCAAGGCACGCTCGCCGAACGCGACGAGGAGATCGCCGCGCTGCGTGCCGATGTCGCCTTTTACGAGCGCTTCGTCGGCGCCACCGGCCAGCGTCGCGGGCTGACCGTGCACGAGCTGCTGCTGCTGCCGCAGAGCGACACCGCCTGGCACTTCACCGCCACGCTGACCCAGAACCTCAACCGCGGCGCGGTCAGCAGCGGCCGCGCAATGCTGTGGGTCGAAGGCATGCAGGCCGGCAAGCTGCGGCGGCTGGCGTGGACGGATCTGCGCCAGCAGGCCAATGCGCCGGGGATCGAGTACTCGTTCAAGTATTTCCAGCAGGTCGAAGGCGATATCGCGCTGCCGCCGGGCTTTATGCCGCTGCGCGTGGCGGTGCGGCTGACTCCGCAGGGCGCGGCGGCGGTCGAGCAGTCGTTCGCGTGGGCCGACGCCGCGCAGCTGCCCGCTGCCGGCACCTGAGCCCATGCGACGCGCTTGGATGGGTTCGCGCACCGCGCCGCGTATTGCGCGCACCAGCGCAACGCCGCGGCGCGGTCGCGCGCTTGAACCGGCGCCGTCCGGGCCCCATCCTGGGGCCATGTCCAGCACCTTCCACCCGGTCGATCTCGCCGCACCGAGCTACACCTCGCTGCAGCGGCCGCTCGACTTTACCGCCGCCGCCGCTGCCAAGGTGCGCGAGCTGGTCGCCGAGGAAGGCAATCCGGCGCTCAAGCTGCGCGTGTATATCCAGGGTGGCGGCTGCTCGGGCTTTCAGTACGGCTTCGAGTTTGACGAGCAGCAGGGCGAGGACGATCTCGCGATCGACACCAATGGCGTGACCCTGCTGGTCGACCCGTTGAGCTTGCAGTACCTGATGGGCGCGGCGGTCGATTACACCGAAAGCCTGCACGGCGCGCAGTTCACCATCCGCAATCCCAACGCCAAGTCGACCTGCGGCTGCGGTTCGTCATTCACGGTGTGAGCGCGACGGCCGCGCCGTTCGCCTTTGTCGACGGCGCACTCGACCGTGCCGAACACCTCCGCGACGATGCCGTCGCGCTCGATGCGCTGTGGACGGACGCGACCGTGCTGTCGCTCGACGCCGACGGCCGCGCAGCGACCGCTGCCGACGGCGCGCCATCGGCGCTGACCGGCACCGATCTCGGCGCGCGTCCCGAG